>CACANC010000009.1 GCA_902533755.1 uncultured PS1 clade bacterium | reverse complement strand
TAAAGATGATTATTCTAGATTGGATTATGATAAAACACTAATAGTGGACCCTATAGATGGCACTAAATCTTTTCTTACTGGCAAAAAAGATTTTTGCATTGCAATTGCTTTAATAAAATATGGAAGACCAATTTCAGCTGTTATATATAATCCAATAAATGAAGAATTATTTGAGGCTGAAAAAAATAAAGGCTCATGGTTAAATTCAAAAAAAATTAGAACAACAAAAACATCAAAACTTGAGAACTCAAAAATGTGTGCTTTCAAACCAATGTTTTCACACCCTGCTTGGAAAAGACCTTGGCCAAAAATGTTTATTGATAATAAAAATTCTATAGCATATCGAATGGCTCTTGTTTCCAGCGGTCAATTCGACTCGATGATGGCATTAAACACTAAATCAGATTGGGATATTGCTGCTGGTGATTTATTAATTACTGAAGCTGGTGGAAAAGTTACAGATCACAAAGGGAATCAATTAGTATATAATCTTAAAAATGTATCAAAAAAATCAATTATAGGTACATGTGATGGCCTACATGGTAAAATAATTGAGAGAGTTGAGGAGATAAAATTATAGTGTAATTTTTAAATAGGTTTTTGTTGATAAAATTTTTTAAAATAAATTTAATTTTTTTCTTAATTGTAATAGCTTCACCTGCTTCTTACAGTAATGCAGATATGTCTGATCCTTATGAAAATTCTAATAGAAGCATTCATGAATTTAATGATAAAATTGATATTTATTTATTAAGGCCTGTTTCTGTTGGATATAGCTTATTACCAAACCCTATCGAAGATGGAATTTCAAATATACTTCAAAACTCAGGAGAGCCAATTAACTTTACTAACTATATATTACAAGGTGAGATTAAAAATGCCTTATCGAGTATAATGAGATTTATTATTAATTCTTCTTTTGGTCTTCTGGGCGCTATTGATTTGGCAGATAAATTAAATTTAAAAAAGAATGATACTGATTTTGATAAAACTCTTGAGAGGTGGGGGGCAAGTGAAGGCAATTATTTAGTCCTACCTTTTATTGGGCCAAGATCTTCACGTCACCTTGCTGGAAGTATAATTGATATAGTTTTAAATCCTCTTAATTATTTTCTTAAAGATGAGGATAGTATAATAAGAATTTCACCTACTATATTGTATGCTGTTTCAGCCAGATCAGGAAATATGGAAACTATTGATAATTTAAGAGAAACATCAATTGATTATTATAGTTCTTTAAAATCGATATATCAACAAAGCAGGTCTTCTAGCCTAAATGAAAGTTTAGATGAAGAAATATTTGATGATTTTTTTTGAATCCCTAGAAGTAGAAAATAAAAATGATTAAAAAGATTTTAACATTATTTTTATTATTCTCTTTTCTACCAGTTAATTCTGCCCTATCTGATAGTAAAATTTTGTCTCCTAAAGATTATGTCACTTATATAGCTCAAGAAACTCTTAATGTTCTTGGGAATAAAAATAAAAGTACTGATGAGAAGGTAGAAAATATTACAAATATCTTTTTATCTAATTTGGCTGTAAGAGAAATATCATTATTTGTACTAGGGCCTTACAGAAGAAATTTAGATTCTGTCCAAAAAACTGAATATATAAATTTAATTAAAAGATTTGTATCAGAGATTTATTCTATTAGATTAGCTTCATTTCCATCTGGTGATTTTAGTATTCTTAACTCAACTGATAATGGAAGATCGGGAATCATAGTAAAAACTTCAATTCAATTTTTAAATGACCCTAATCCAACAAAAATTGATTGGAGACTTATTAAAAAACAAAATGGTAATTTTAAAATCTTTGATATACGTGTTGTCGGAATTTGGATGGCTCAGGAACAAAGGTCAACATTTACATCTTTTTTAAGTAAAAATAATGGAAATATTGGTAAATTAATGGATAGATTAGAAAAACAATTAAGTAAGTAATTATCGTGAAAATTTTTTATATTTAATTCGAGAAGGGATTTCACTTTCTTCACCTAATCGATTTTTTCTATCTATTGAATAATCTGAATAGCTTCCTTCAAACCATTCAATGCTGCTATTACCCTCAAAAGCTAGTATATGTGTACATATTCGATCTAAAAACCACCTATCATGGCTAATTATCATTGCACAGCCTGAAAACTTATCTAACGCATACTCTAAGGCAAATAAAGTCTCTACATCCAAATCATTTGTTGGTTCATCGAGTAATAGGACATTAGCGCCAGATTTAAGTGCTTTGGCGAGATGAATTCTATTTCGCTCTCCTCCAGATAATTGGCCTACCTTTTTTTGCTGATCAGGACCTTTAAAATTAAACGAACTGGTGTAAGCACGTGTATTAATTGTTGTTGAATTAATTTCAACAACATCATTTCCTTCTGAAATTTCTTCCCAAACTGTTTTACCGGGGTCAAGAGTTTCTCTTGATTGATCTACATAACTTAAATTAACTGTTTCGCCTAATCTTACCGATCCAGCTGTTGAATCTAATTTATCTGAAATAATATTAAAAAGTGTTGTTTTGCCTGCGCCATTAGCACCTATAATTCCAACTATAGCTCCTTTTGGAACTTTAATAGAAAGGTCCTCAAAAAGTACCTTATCTTCGATAACTTTCTTTAAATTATTTGTTTCAATTACCAGATCTCCAAGCCTTGGTGCAGTTGGAATTATAATTTGAGGGTCATCTATAGATTGAATATTTTCTTTATTTAAAAGAGATTCATAGTTGTTAATTCTTGCTTTTGATTTAGATTGCCTAGCTTTAGGAGATGATGAAATCCAATTAACTTCACTCTTTAATCTTCTCAATCTTGCATTTTCATGTTTAGTTTCTAATTCAATTCTTTTTTGTTTCTGAATTAGCCATTTACTATAGTTTCCCTCATAAGGAATTGCTTTTCCTCTATCTAACTCAAGTATCCATTCGGTAATATTATCAAGAAAAAACCTATCGTGAGTAATCAATATAACTGTACCCTTATAATTTTTAAGATAATTCTCTAGCCAAGAGACTGTTTCTGGGTCCAGATGATTGGTTGGCTCATCAAGTAAAAGTAAATCTGGCTTTTCAAGAAGTAACTTACAAATAGCAACTCGTCTTTTTTCACCTCCCGATAAATTATTAATATTCATGGTCTTTTCAGGGCATCGTAAAGCATTCATAGCCTGTTCAATCTTTGAATCAAGATCCCATAAATCTTTTGCCTCTATTTCATCCTGTAATTTAGCTAAATCATCTGCGATATCTTCAGAATAATTCATTGATAGTTCATTATATTTTTCAATTAATGAGATTTTGTCTATAGCCCCTTCGCAAACATTTTCATAAACATTTTTTGTATGATCTAAGTCAGGCTCTTGAGGTAGATAACCTACTTTAATACCTTTAGCAGCAATAATTTCACCATTATATTCCTTATCTATGCCAGATAAAATTTTAAGAAAGGTCGACTTACCTGAACCATTTATACCTACAATACCAATTTTAGCATTTGGCAAAAAAGATAAATTAATATTCTCAAAAAGTGTTTTACCTCCAGACCAAGTTTTAGACAGATTTTCTAGAGAGAAAATATATTGGTAAGATGCCATCCTAATCCCTTTAATGGTGGGCCTGGCAGGATTCGAACCTGCGACCGAACCGTTATGAGCGGTTTGCTCTAACCAACTGAGCTACAGGCCCCTATAATCTTTTATATTTTAATTATCAAGAAAGCTACGTAATTTTTTGGATCTAGTAGGATGCTTCAATTTTCTAAGTGCTTTTGCTTCTATTTGTCTTATTCTTTCTCTTGTAACTGAAAATTGTTGCCCTACTTCCTCAAGAGTATGATCAGTATTCATTCCAATACCAAACCTCATTCTTAAAACTCTTTCTTCCCTTGGCGTTAACATCGCAAGAACTTTAGTTGTGGTTTCTCTTAAATTGGCTTGTATTGCGGCATCTACAGGTAATAAAACATTTTTATCTTCAATAAAATCTCCCAAATAGCTATCTTCTTCATCTCCGACAGGTGTCTCAAGAGATATAGGTTCTTTAGCGATTTTTAATACTTTTCTAACTTTATCAAGAGGCATCTGGAGTTTTTCAGATAATTCTTCTGGTGTAGGCTCTCTACCGATTTCATGTAAAATTTGTCTAGATGTCCTTACCAATTTATTTATAGTTTCAATCATATGAACAGGAATTCTAATAGTTCTTGCTTGGTCAGCAATGGATCTTGTAATAGCTTGCCTTATCCACCAAGTTGCATATGTCGAAAATTTATAACCTCTTCTATATTCAAATTTATCTACTGCTTTCATTAATCCAATATTTCCTTCTTGAATTAGATCTAAAAACTGTAAGCCTCGATTTGTATATTTTTTTGCTATAGATATTACTAATCTTAAATTTGCTTCAACCATTTCTTTTTTTGCAACAGCAGCTTCTCTTTCGCCCTTTTGGACTTTTAAAACTATCTTCCTAAACTCTTCAATTTCAAGTCCAGTCTCATCAGAAAGGTCATGAATATCAGAAAAAATAGATTTAATGCTTTTCCTGTTTTCCTTAACAAAAGTTTGCCATCCATCTCTTTTAAGCCTAACAACACGATTAATCCAAGTTGGGTCTAACTCATTACCATGATATTCTTTTAAAAAATCCTTACGATCTATCCCAGAGGAATTTGCAAGTTTCCATAATGAAATCTCTAAATCTACTAACCTTTTATTAATATCATACAAATGATCAAGAAGTGCTTCTATTCTATTTGGATTTAAAGATAATTTTTTCATTAAATCTTTCAATTCAGATGAATATTCATTGTAAGTATCTAGTTGGCGAGTAGTTAAATCTTTTTTTTGTTTCTTAAGTTCATTTCTTTTATCTTGAAGCTTTCTTAGTTTTTTATATTTATCCGAAATAGAGTCAAAGATATCAAAAACACCTGGTTTTAATTCAGCCTCCATAGCAGCTAGCGATAGATTGTTTTCATAATCGCTGTTATCGTTTTCAGAATCTTCAGATTCAGCTTCCTCATTATTATCTTTTTCTTTCTTTTCATCATCTGTTTTATCAATAACAATTTTTTTATTTTTTGCATCTGGCCCTTCGTATGAAGCCTCTAAATCAATAATATCACGCAAAAGGACCTGACCCTCATTAAGTTCATCTCTCCAAATAATAATAGCTTGAAATGTAAGAGGACTCTCGCATAATCCTTCTATCATAGCTTCTTTTCCAGCCTCAATTCTTTTGGCGATGGCTATTTCGCCTTCTCTTGATAGAAGATCTACAGAACCCATCTCACGTAGATACATCCTGACCGGGTCGTCAGTTCTATCGGCTCTTTCAGAGGTGGTTTTCTTAGTTGCTGACGTTATTTCTGTCGATTGCTCATCATCTTCATTCTCAATAACATTAATACCCATTTCCGAAAGCATGGACATAACATCCTCTATCTGTTCTGATGTAAGACTTTCAGCTGATGTTACTTTATTCAACTGTTCATAAGTTACAAATCCCTGAGACTTTGCAGCCTTTATCATCTTCTTTACATCTCTATTAGACATATCTAGTAAAGCTGATTCGGAACCTTGGCTTTGATTATCTGTTTTTTTACTTTTTCTTTTATTGACCATATTTTTCAGTTATTTTTTTTAATTCAAAGTCTTTCTTATCTAAAATACTTATTAATCTTTTTTCGTTGTTGTCATTTTTGACATTCTTGTCAAAATTATTTATTTCAATTTCTAAAGATTTAATATGTTGATCATCTTCAAATATTTCAACCCAAATTGATGAAATAGTTTCTATAGTGGAATTTTCATGGTTAGACCAGTATTTCTTTGAAAATTTTAACTCTTTTTTTAAAATATCATTATAATTATTACTTATAAAATTTTTGATTGTTAATAAATCGGGTGATTTTTTAGAAACAAATAAATCTAATATTTCATTTCTTACTTGATTAAGAAGAGTATGATTTATTATAAGAGATTCAAATTCTTCAATATTATTTTCAATAATTT
Organism: uncultured PS1 clade bacterium; assembly: GCA_902533755.1. GTDB lineage: Bacteria > Pseudomonadota > Alphaproteobacteria > MED-G09 > MED-G09 > AG-430-B22. The sequence continues at coordinate 35,432 of CACANC010000009.1, read as the reverse complement.
CTGGATAAATCAAAATCCCTGAAATTAATAATGTTTCAAGCCCGGAGGGAATTTTTTCTCCTGATCCGACCTTACTATCTTTAATTTTTATTTTATCAAATATATTTGATCTATTTTTTCTATTTAAAGGTTTAAAATTTGACTTGTTAGTATAAAAAACCTTATCTAAAGACTCTTTAAAAAATAAACCATAATGTTTTCTTATATTTTTATCTCCTACAAGTCTTAATAAAGTACGTAATTCTTTCTCTAAAGATGCTTTACCTTCAGGAGTTGAAATGTCAGCTTTATTTAAATAATTTCGCCATATTTGATTATTTAGTGAAGTAGAGTCTTTAGCCAGTCGAGAAAAAGATTTTATTCCATTTTTTTTCACATAATCATCAGGATCTAAATCATCATTCAGATTGATAAATCTTATATTCTTTCCAGGTTTTAAATTTGGTATAGCTAATTCAATTACTCTCTCTGCTGCCTTTTTTCCTGCTTTATCTCCATCAAAACATACAATTGGTGAGTCGACTAAGTCCCAAATTAAATTGAGTTGTCTTTCAGTCATAGCTGTGCCTAAGGGAGCAACAACATTTTTAAAGCCCTGAGAGCATAAACTTATAGCGTCCATATAACCTTCAACAACGACAAGATCATCAATTTGTTTTATAGGAGATTTTATATTTGAGTAATTATACAACAAATTACCTTTGTGAAATATTTCTGTTTCAGGAGAATTCATATATTTAGGTTTATCATCTTCATTTATAACTCTTCCTCCGAAACCAACTATTTTTCCATATGTATTTGTAATCGGAAATACTATTCGATCTCTATAACGATCATAGTAACTATTTTTTTTCTTCTCACTTTTAATAATTAATCCTGCAAGCAATATATCTTCATTCAAAATGTCTTTATCTAGGAGATATTTATGAAGTGAAGAAAAGTTATCTTTTGCATAACCAATCTTATATTCAGAAATTATTTCCTTATTTATTCCTCTTTCACTTAGATAACCTATAGCTCTATTGTCGCCTAATAAATTACTCATAAAAAAATCATTTGCCATTTCCATAATAGAATAAAGTTTTTTTCTACTAGAAATTTTCTTTTCTTCATCTTTTGTTAATGCTCTTAATTCGACTCCAGCTTGTTCTGCTAGTTGTTCAACAGCTTGAGGAAATGAAAGCCCCTCTACATCAACAAGAAATGTGAAAATATCCCCATGCTTATTTGAGGAAAAACAATGATAAAATTGTTTTTCATTATTTACAGTAAAAGAAGGTGTTTTTTCATTCTGAAAAGGAGATAAACCAACGAACTCCTTACCTCTTTTCTGAAGCGCTACTCTTTTTCCAACAATATCAGATATTTCTATTTTGTTTTTGATTTCATCTAGAAGAGATTTCGAAAATTTCATTACTATTTTATTCCTTAAGAATTAATTCTATCCTTAATTATTTGAGAAGCCAAACCTAAATCTAATTGTCCAGAATATTTTTTTTTGAGTTCAGACATTATTAAGCCCATTCCAATAATATCTGATATATTATTTTGTGAAATTAAATCCTCAATTATTTTAATAACCTCATCCTCTGATAGCTGTTTTGGTAAAAATTCCTCAATAATTTTAATTTCTTCTATCTCCTTTTTATATAAATCATCTCTATTGCCTTGCTTGTAAGTTTCAGCAGATTCTTTTCTTTGTTTTACCATTTTAACAAGAATCCCAATTATATCGTTATCTGAAGCGTCTTCAGTTTGTTTGTTTATTCTTTGACTAATTTCTAAATCCTTAATAGATGCAATAATCATCCTAAGAGTAGAAACCCTTAACTGATCTTTTTCTTTCATTGATAAAATCAATTCATCTTTTAGTTTAGTTTTAAGCATTTATCACTCCAATATTTAAGTCATTAAGGATATATAAAATTAAAAAAAAAACCATCATTTGATTTGTTTCTTGACTCACTCGTTTAGTATTTATAAGTTTCGTCAATTTGTGTTTAAAATAATTGATTCGTTTTCAATTATCTTTTTACTGAGAAAAACTTGATGGGCCTATTTAATTTTTTTATTTCTAATCCACTCTTAGTAAATTCATATTTTTTTCATTTTTTTAAAAGGTCAATTGCATGGTAAATTGGGTTTCAAAAAAACCAACGGGCGCATTAATTTTAAATGATGGTACTATTTTCAAAGGTTTTGGATTTGGGGCTACAGGAAGATCTTCTGGAGAAGTCTGTTTTAATACTGCAATATCAGGCTACCAGGAAATTATGACGGATCCATCTTATTGTTCACAGATAATAACTTTTACATTTCCTCATATAGGAAATGTAGGCCTAAATTTAGAAGATAATGAAAGCTCAGACCGACCTTATATTAGCGGTGCAATCTTTAGATCCCTAATAACAGACCCCTCAAATTGGAGATCTGAAATTAATCTAGACAATTGGCTCAAAGATAATTCAATAGTCGGTATTTATGGAATAGATACAAGAGCTCTAACTAATTTAATTAGAGAAAAAGGCCTTATAAATGGCACTATAGTAAACAATAATAATGGTATTGAAGAATTTGAAGATTATTTAGAAGATACTAAAAAGTTTAAAGGAATAAATGATCAAGACCTTGCTAAACTTGTAACCTGTAAAGAAAAAATCTTATGGGATGAAAAAGAAATCAATATTTATAACAGTAAGATTAAAAGAAAAAAAATTAATGCTCATGTTGTTGTTGTCGATTATGGAGTGAAAAAAAATATATTAAGATGTCTATCTTCAAGATTTAAAAAAATATCATTGGTTCCTTGCACTTCATCATATAGTGACATAATTAATTTAAAACCAGATGGAGTTTTCTTGTCAAATGGGCCTGGCGATCCAAGTGCTACTGGAATATATGCAATTCCTGTAATCAAACAACTAATTGACTCAAATATGCCAATATTTGGTATTTGTCTTGGTCATCAATTACTTGCATTATCATTAGGGTTGGAGACATATAAGATGCATCAAGGTCATCATGGGGCAAATCATCCAGTAAAAAATAATTATGACTCAAGTGTAAGCATAACATCCATGAATCATGGTTTTGCGGTAAGGAGTGATAATTTACCTGAAGGTATTATAGAAACTCATACTAGTTTATTTGATGGTAGCAATTGTGGAATTGAAATGATTAATAAACCGATTTTTTCAGTTCAGCACCATCCTGAAGCATCCCCTGGACCAAATGATAGCTATTATTTATTTGATAAATTTTTAGAAAATATTGAGAAACATACGAATGCCTAAAAGAGAGGATATCAAAAGTATATTAATTATAGGCGCAGGCCCAATTATAATTGGCCAAGCATGTGAGTTCGATTATTCAGGAACACAAGCATGTAAAGCTCTTAAGAAAGAAGGCTATAGAATTATTTTAGTTAATTCTAATCCTGCGACAATTATGACAGATCCCGAGGTAGCTGATGCAACTTATATTGAACCTATTACTAGCGAAATTATTGAAAAAATAATATTGAAGGAAAAACCGGATGCTTTATTACCCACAATGGGGGGTCAAACGGCCTTAAATGTATCTCTAGAAATTGCAAGTTCAGGTTTTCTTGAAAAAAATAATGTTGAATTAATTGGTGCAAATAAAGAAGCAATTTCAAAAGCTGAGAATAGAGAAGAATTTAGAGTGGCAATGAATTCTATAGGCCTGGAAACACCAAAATCCTTTATCGCTCATACTCTTGAAGAAGCTAATAATAAAATTGATAGCATTGGATTACCAGCAATAATTAGACCTTCTTTTACGCTTGGTGGAACAGGAGGTGGAATAGCTTATAATGTTGAGGAATTTAATCAAATTGTTGGTGATGGATTAAAAAACTCACCCAATAGTGAAGTTCTAGTTGAAGAGTCGGTTATAGGATGGAAAGAATTTGAAATGGAGGTTGTTAGAGATAAATCTGACAACTGTATAATAATTTGTTCTATTGAAAATATTGATCCTATGGGTGTTCATACTGGTGACTCAATAACTGTTGCACCAGCATTGACATTAACAGATAGGGAATATCAAGAACTGAGAAATGCATCAATAAAAACTTTAAGAGAAATAGGAGTAGATACCGGTGGTTCTAATGTTCAATTTGCTGTTAATCCAAAAGATGGAAGAATTGTTATAATTGAAATGAATCCAAGGGTATCAAGATCATCTGCACTAGCCTCAAAAGCTACAGGTTTTCCGATAGCTAAGATAGCAGCGCTATTGGCAGTAGGTTATAATCTTGATGAATTGGTGAACGATATTACAACGACAACACCTGCCTCATTTGAGCCTTCAATTGATTATGTTGTTACAAAAATACCAAGATTTGCTTTTGAAAAATTTCCAGGATCAGAATCCACATTAACTACCTCAATGAAATCTGTTGGTGAGGCCATGTCTATAGGTGGTAATTTTCAAGAATCTATACAAAAAGGATTGAGATCCCTTGAGAGCGACCTTGAAGGCTTTAATGAATTATCTGAAAAAGGCTTCACAAAAGAAGAAATAAAAAAGAGTCTTAAAATTGCTTGCCCTGAGAGATTATTATATATCGCAGAAGCGTTTAGATCTGGTCTTACAGTTGAAGAAGTAAATTCGATTACTTTTTATGATCCATGGTTCTTGAGACAAATAGAAGAAATTATTATGTGGGAAAAACTTATTAAAAAAGACGGATTGCCAGAGGATAAAGAGAATTTCAAATTAATTAAATCAATGGGTTTTTCTGACTCGCGACTAGCTAAACTTGTTAATAAGGAAGAGGCAATTGTTAGAAATGAAAGAATTAAGTTAGGTTTGAGGCCTGTTTATAAAAAAGTCGATACATGCGCTGCAGAATTTGAAACAAAAACAGATTATATGTATTCAACATATGTAGGAGATATTTATAATGAAAATGAATACTGCGAATCTTTTCCAACTAAAAATAAAAAGGTAATTATCCTTGGTGGAGGACCAAATAGGATTGGGCAGGGAATAGAATTTGATTATTGCTGTTGTCATGCCTCATTCGCTCTCGCAGACTTAAATATTGAAAGCATAATGATTAACTGCAACCCTGAAACTGTATCAACTGATTACGATACATCTGATCGATTATATTTTGAGCCATTAACTCTTGAGGATGTTTCAGAAATAATAAACATTGAGTCTAAAAACGGTGATCTTCTTGGTGCGATAGTTCAATTTGGTGGACAAACTCCTTTAAAGCTGTCTAAAGATTTTGAAGTTAATAATATTCCTATAAAAATATTAGGAACTGATCAAGATGCCATTGATTTAGCAGAAGATAGAGATCGATTTAAAAATCTAATGGATGAACTCCAAATAAAACAACCAAATAATGGTATTGCAAAATCGGCAAATGAGGCAATAAATATTGCAAATGAAGTTGGTTATCCGGTTGTAATTAGGCCGTCTTATGTTCTTGGAGGTAGGGCCATGGAAATAGTTCATTCTGAAGATCAGCTTAAAAAATATATAAACGAGGCTGTAGTAGTGTCTGGATCAAGCCCAGTTCTAATAGATTCTTATTTAAGAGATGCAATCGAAGTTGATATTGATACATTATCGGATGGTAAAGATTTCTATATTGCTGGAATTTTGGAACATATTGAAGAAGCTGGTGTCCACTCTGGAGACTCTGCATGTTCTATGCCGCCATTCTCATTAAACGAAGAAATTATTGCTAAATTAAAAATAAATGTCATAAAAATTGCAAAGGCAATGAATGTTAAGGGATTAATGAATGTCCAGTTTGCAATTAAAGATAATGATATATTTATCCTTGAAGTGAATCCTCGAGCAAGTAGAACTGTTCCCTTCGTTGCAAAAGTTTCTGGCAATCCAATAGCTAAAATTGCTACAAAAATTATGGCTGGTGTTCAGTTGAGAGATCTAAATTATAAGGATAATAAATTAGAGCATATTGCTGTTAAAGAGGCGGTTTTCCCATTTAAAAGATTTCCTGGAGTGGATACTATTTTAGGTCCTGAAATGAGATCAACGGGTGAAGTTATGGGAATAGATAAAGAATTCGGTATCGCTTTTGCAAAAAGTCAGATAGCTGGAGGAACCAATGTTCCAATTGGAGGAATTGTTTTTGTTTCAGTAAAAGATACTGATAAAGAAAAAATATATAAACCAGTTAAAGAGCTAGAAGATATAGGTTTTTCAATCTTAGCTACCGGAGGTACATGTGACTTCTTAGAGGAAAAAGGAATAAAAACAAAAAGAATTAATAAAGTGCTTCAGGGAAGCCCTCATATTGTTGATGAAATCACAAATAATAATATTGCACTTGTATTCAATACAACTGAAACACCTCAGGCAATCAAAGACTCTAAATCAATACGACGATCCTCTCTTGAAAATAGCGTACCTTATTATACAACTGTTTCTGGTGCTATTGCTGCCGTTTCAGGGATAAAAGCTATTAAAAATGGTGAAATGGATGTTGACACAATCCAATCATATAAAAAGTAGAGTTTGAATAATTTTTTTCTTTAAAGCATAATAAGTAAAGAGATTTACTATGGAAAAAATACCAATAACAAGTGATGGAAAATTAAAGGTGGAAGATGAACTCAAAAATCTTAAAACCATCGAACGACCAAGAATTATTAATTCTATTGCAGAAGCAAGAGCTCATGGAGATTTATCAGAAAATGCTGAATATCATGCTGCAAAAGAAGAGCAAGCACATAATGAAACGAGAATAATGGAACTTGAGGATTTATTAAGCAAAGCAGAAGTAATTGACCCAAGTAAATTATCAGGTAAAGACATAAAATTTGGGGCCAAAGTGCTATTAATTGATCTTGATACTGACGAAGAAGCAAATTATCAAATAGTGGGGGATATAGAGTCTGATTTTAAAGAAAAAAAGATTTCTATTTCTTCGCCTATTGCAAAAGCACTTATTGGAAAATCTGTTGGTGATGAAGTAGATGTAAATACTCCAGGTGGAGGTAAATCTTATGAAATTATAAAAGTTTCATACAACTAAAAAGAGGAAATAAACTCCTCCAAATTAATAAATGATCTATAACCAATATTATTTTTATTAGCTTCACCTGCATTAATTTCTAAAACTGCCAAAACCTCGCCCTTTGATTTAATTCTTTTCAAACTTTTTGGTTTGGTATTTTTATATATCCTGTTAATACTACCATTCTTATTTATAAATATAATATCTAAAGGTATAAATGTATTTTTCATCCAAAATGACGCTTTTTTTTCATTATCAAATAAAAAAAGCATCCCACTATTATTTTTAAGATCTAATCTATTCATGAGGCCCATTGCTTGTTCCTCGTCAGTTTTTGCAACCTCAACATGGTATTGAATTGGTTTTCCAATATCATTAATAATTTCAAGATTCTCAATATAAGACTCTGCAAATACGCTATTGTTGTATAAAAATAAAAATATAAGAAAAACTTTAATGAACATATTATCTATTTATTTAGGAAAAAAAATTATAAGGCAAGAAATATGAAAAAAGGAATATTTGATTTATCAGAAAAAGTCGCATTAATTACAGGCGGAAATGGTGGAATAGGACTTGGAATGGCTGAGGGCTTAGCTGAATGTGGCGCTAATATAGCAATCTGGGGCAGAAATAAAGAAAAAAACGAAGAGTCTAAAAATTTTTTATCTAAATATAGCATCAAAGTTAACACCTATGAAGTTGATGTATCACAAGAAAAAGAAGTAATTAATAATGTTAAATCTGTTCTGAATGATTTTGGAAGAATAGATTCAGTTTTTGCTAATGCCGGTATGAATGTCTTTGGAGGATCTTTTGAAGAAATGGATACCGATGCCTATAGAAAAATATTATCTGTAAATTTAGATGGAGTTTTTTTTACTTTAAGAGAAACAACAAAACATATGGTTGAAAGAGCAAAAGATGGTGATCTTGGCGGCTCTGTAGTGGGTGTAGCTAGTTTAGCTGGTATAGAGGGCGCAGCTAAAACTCAACCTTATTCAGCTTCTAAAGGTGGAATCATCTCCATGATTAAAGGAATTGCAGTTGAACATGCAAGATATGGAATAAGAGCAAATACAATTTTACCAGGTTGGATTGCTACTGACATGACAACAATAAATCAAAATAATCAAAAATTCACTGATAAAGTAATAAGTAGAGTACCAATGAGAAGATGGGGAGAGCCTAAGGATTTTTCTGGAATTGCTGCATATTTGGCTTCTGATGCTTCAGCTTATCATTCAGGTGATATGTTTATTGTTGATGGCGGTTACGCTATTTTCTAATTATATTAAGTGAATCTTCTATATCATTAATTAATAATTCTTCATCAGCTTTTATGTCTAAATCAACTACATTTGATTTTAAAAATAGCTTAGCCTTAAAGGAACCTTCGTTAGCCCCTAAAAGCCTTACAATATCTTTTTCTGTCGTGACTATATCGGCATTATTTTCTTTAGATTTTATTAATATTTTTTTAGCAAGACTTTCGTTGATCTCTTGATGATCCTTAAGAATAAAAGAGCTAATAACTTTATTATTGTTTATTATTGAAGATATTAATTTATCAGGATCAGCTATGCCAGTGTAAACAATAACATTTTCAGATAAATCTTCATTAATTTTAGTTAGATACTCTGCTTCTATAATTTTACTAAAATACTTATGAACATATGAAAGTGAATGATGATCTTGTTTTGAATTTATTAACTTAATTACCATATTCACTTTTTCTCTGCCATTTCTAATTGACTCTCTCAAAGGGCCAAATGGAAAAATTAGTTTGTTACCAATTCCTCTATTTGATGAAACAACAATTAGATTATAGTCTTTAATTAAACTTGGATTTTGAAAACCATCATCAAGTATTATTAAATCGACATCAAGTTTTTCAATATATTTGCAACCTTTGACTCTGCTTTTTGAAACTATAGTTAAACCATCTTTGGCATGCAATAAGGCTTCGTCACCAACTTCAGATGATAAATGAGTATTGATATCAACAATTAGAGGACCTTTAAATTTACCTTTATATCCTCTAAGAAGAACTGCACAGTCATATCCCTTCTTTGTCAGAACCTCCCTAAGATATCTTACCATGGGTGTTTTACCAGAACCTCCGAGAGTAAAATTACCAACACATATTACCTTTAATCTTGATTGATATTTTTTTATAAAAAGGTTTTTTATTAAAACTAAAAAATCAAAAAAGAAATTTATAAATAACATAAAATCAGGAGTTTTCTTCCACCAAAACTTAATATCCATTATTTTATATCCTTTATTATATTGAAAATATCTTCTGATGCCCCTCCAAATTCATTTACACATTGCTCAGCTTTTTTTCCCATATCAATTAAACTTTTTTTATCCTTAAATAATTTTATAAAGTTTTCTTCAGTAAAATTAATTGCACCTCCAGCTTTTAAAAGATTTTTATAATCATCTTCAAAATTATGAAAATTTGGCCCAGTAAATACGGGAATAGAAAATTTAGCTGGCTCAAATGGATTGTGACCTCCATAATTTTTAAATGCCCCGCCTAGAATAACTGAATCTGCTATAGTATACAGCTCGCCAAGTTCGCCAATCTTATCATAAATTATTAACTCTGTTTCACCTGAAACCTCTTCATTCTTAGAGAGAAATTTTATATTTTTATCAAGAAAACCTTTTTTTAACGCTATATTAGAAATTGATTTAGCTCTTTCTGGATGCCTCGGCGCTATAATTAGCATCAAATCTGTAATTTCGAGCTTCAATCTGTTAAATAATGAAAATATAATTTCTTCTTCACCATTATGTGTTGAAACAGCTAAAATTATATTCTTATCAGAGATGGATTTTTTTAGATTCTCTAATTTATTATTATTTACTTCCAGTATATCAGCATCATGTTTCATATTCCCGAAAAATTGAGTATTTTCATAACCCAATTTTTTATAAAAATTATAAGTTTTCTTATTTTGAGGAATAATAAATTTAAAAGAATCTAATATATAAATTAAAGATTTTTTTGCATAACCCCAATATTGAAATGATTTATCTGAAAATCTTGCATTTATGAGAAGCAATGGAATATTTTTATTTTTACATTCCAATATAAAATTTGGCCATATTTCTGACTCAACAAAAATTGCCAATTGAATATTTAAGCTATTTAAAAAACGTTTTGCGTATTTTGGTACATCATAAGGTATGTATTGATGCTGAACGCCATTGGGTAGTATTTTTTTAAATAATTTTGCTGAACTTACTGTAGTAGTGGTTATTAAGATATTATAATTTTCATTTAATAATTTTTTAACTAGTGGTTGTATTGAAAGTAATTCTCCGACGCTAGCTGCATGGAACCAAATATAATTATTTGATTTTTTATCAATATCAACTATTCCAAATCTTTCTTTTCTTCTGATCCATTCCTCTTTTTTTCTGATAGTTCTGATAATAAAAATAATCCATGTAAATAAGTTCAATAAATGAGTGAAGACTTTGTATATTATTATCAAAAAAGGTGTAGACATATTTAAACTAACTCCTTTGCCTGATTTGTAACCATATTTAGACTTTCTTGAAGCAATAATCTTTTATTTTCAATCTCCTCCTCTGATGAATTTTTATCTACGTAAATAGGATCTCCAAAAACCAAAGAGCCTATTCCAAATGGATAGTTAAGAGTAAAATTATCCCAACTATCAAATTCAAATCTTCTTGATGTAATGGCTGCAACAGGGACAATAGGACAGCCAGATAGTTTTGCTAAAACTATAGAACCTTTGCCAGCAATCCTTCCTGGACCAGGAGGTTGATCAGCAGTAAAAGCAACTGATTGACCATTTTTAAGAACCTTCAGCATTGCTCTTAGGGCAGCTGTGCCACCTTTTTCTTTTAACCCAAGCTTGTCTGGATTTCCGGCTCCTCTTATTAAGTTTATTCCTAGATTATTTAATGTTTTTGCAATTAATTCCCCATCTCCATGAAGAGAAACTAAAGCATTTAGTTTTTGAGAATTATGAGACCAATTATTTGGTAACATTAGGCTCTGACCATGCCAATGAATCCATATAAAAGTTTTATTTTCTGACCATAGTTTTTTTACTTTAACATCATTTACTCTGGTCCATTTATTTGTCTGATAAACAAACTTTATGTATTTTGAAAAAATAAATGGAAGTAATTTTTTAAGAATATTCTTTATCACTCCCGCTCTCCGGAAATTGCATTTCAAATAGGGTCCTATACAAACCATTTACTTTAATTAATTCATCATGATTACCTTTTTCAATAATTTTACCTTTTTCAAAAACATAAATCACATCTGCATTTTTAATAGTTGATAATCTATGAGCAATTATTAAAGCACTTTTTTCTTTCAATAAAGCTTCGAGTGCAATTTGAACTTTTGCTTCTGCTTCACTATCTAAAGAGGATGTAGCTTCATCAAGTAATAAAATAGGAGAATTTTTTATCATTGCTCGAGCAATAGCAATTCTTTGTTTTTGACCACCGGAAAGTTTTAAACCTGATTCTCCGGCTGAAGTTTCATAACCATCAGGAAACTCTTTAACAAAATCATCCACTAATGCTTCTTTACAAGCTGTAATAAATACATCCTCGGAGATATCAGAGGAACCAAACAAAATATTTTCCCTTATTGATGCGTCAAAAATCAAAGAATCCTGAGACACTAAGGCCGAACTTTCTCTTACCGTAGATAAGGAAAGACTCTTAATATCTATATTATCAATTTTGATAACGCCATTAGTTGGATCGTAAAAACGAGGAACTAGATTTAAAAGTGTAGTTTTACCTGCTCCAGAAGGACCAACTAACGCAACTGTTTGCCCTGGATTTACAACAAATGAAACACTATCAATCGCTAAATCCTTAGAATTATCAAAATATGAAAAAGATACATTTTCAAATTCAATTAAACCTTTTGGATTAGATATGGTTTTTTTATTAATAGGCTCTAATATCTTTGGTTTGTTATCAATAATTGGAAATAATCTATGGGACGCGGCTACGCCTTCTTGAAGCATTGCCTGTAAGTTAGCAACTGCTTTTAATGGATCATAGAGCAAACCCGCAGCAGTAGTAAATGCCATAAAGCTTCCTACACTCATATCAGAATTTATTGACTTACCTCCAGCATAATAAATTATCCCAGCTATCGCAAATCCAGTCACAATCTCCATTATTGGAGCTGAAGCAGATCTTGCTCTTACACCCCTCATTGATAATGAAACAACTTTTCTGATAGTTTCATTTGCTTTATTTAGATAAAAATTTTCTTTACGATATGCCTTTATTATTCGCATTCCTTTTAATGTTTCTGATACTAAAGATGAAAGTGTTCCAATTTCTTCTAAGCTATCACGAACAGCTTTTCGTAATTTCTTTCCTAAGTATCTTAAACCAAATGCAGCAGGAGGAAGGACTATAAGAAATATCATAGCAAGTTTAAAATCCACCCAGAGTAAATAACCTACTAAACCTAAAACCATTAGAATATTTCTTGATAAATTTACAACAACTGAGGACATAGTTTCGCGTAGCTTTGTTGAGTCCGCGGTAAAATTAGATATAAATCTGGCAGAATGTATTGAATTAATATACGAAATATCTGACTTTAATAGAGAAAGATATAAATCATTTTGAAGTGATCCGACAATTTTTTGTCCTATCAAATTAATTGAAACATTAGCTCCAAAAGTACCTAATGCTCTAATAAACATTATCAAAACAGCTACAATAGGAAGAATAACCAACATATTTTCATTTTTGTCTATAAAGATATCGTCAATTACTCTTCGAATTAGCTCTGGTAAGGCAGGCGTGCTTAAAGCAACAACTGCATTACATAACAAAGCAACTGTTAAATACCCAGTTAAACCAGATGCGTAACTCCTCCAGATTCTTCTTATAGTTTCAATAGACCCTATTTCATTTAAATTGTTATTCATTATTATTAGTTTAATCTCTCTATTAAAAATAACATCTTAAGATATATTATTATAAATTAAATTATACCCATAAAATTTTTTTGATACTAAACGGGAGTAGATAGAATGTTAGAAGGAAAGAAAATCATAGTAACCGGTTCAGCCAGCGGAATGGGTCAAGCTACTTTGAAAGCATATGTTAAAGCAGGAGCAAATGTCGTAGGAATGGATATTTCAGATGATAAAGGTAAAGATATATCGAAAAATGCAAACAATCATGGTCCTGGAACATGCTCATTTATTCACATTGATGTTTCAAATGAGGATAGTGTAAAAAATGCATTTTATTTAGCATTGGAAGAATTAAAAACTCTTGATGTTCTTGCTCATCCTGCTGCAATCCAAGGTCCAGCGGATGCTTCTTCTGTTAAAGTTAAAGATTGGGATAATATGTTTGCAGTTAATGTAAGAGGAACAATGCTAACAAACCAAAATGCATTCAAATATATGAAGGAAAATGGTTCAGGATCAATAATAAACTTTGGATCAATATCTGGATTGAGACCGGAACCTTCTGCTTCAGCCTATTCAGCTGCAAAAGGAGCTGTACACTCGTGGACAAGAACAGCAGCTGGAACATGGGGAAAGCATAATATAAGAGTTAACGCAATATTACCTGCAATAGCGACACCAATGTATTATGCGGCAAGAGAGCGTTCAACTGATGAAGAAAATACTGTTGCACATTGGAGAAACTCTGTTCCTATCGCTCTAGGTCAAGAATATGGAGACCCTGATAATGATTTGGCTCCAGTTATGGTTTTTTTTGCCTCAGATTCTTCAAAATTTATAACTGGCCAATTAATTCCTGTTGATGGAGGGCAAACAGCTGGTTTATAAAAAACTATAAATAATTAAATTGTTTTAATATGATTATTGCATATTTTAAATATTAGGAATAATTTGGGTTCAAAGAATTTGTTTGTAGCATGCCAATAAAACTATCACATAATATAGAAAATATTCCACCTTCAGCGACAATGCTAATGACACAGCTTGCTAGAGATTTAAAAGCAGAAGGTAAAAATATAATAAGCATGAGTGCTGGGGAACCTGATTTTGATACACCCAAAACTATCAAAGAAGCAGCTATAGATGCTATTAACAGGGGCGAAACTAAATATACAGCAGTTGACGGAATTGATGACCTTAAACAAGCGGTAATAGATAAATTTAAGAACGATAATAATTTAGATTATGAAAAAGGTAATATTTCTATTGCCCCAGGTGGAAAATCAATAATTTTTAATGCAATTTTGTCTACAATAAATCCAGGAGATGAAGTAATTATTCCTGCTCCATATTGGGTTAGTTATCCTGATATAGTAAAACTTGCTGGAGGTAATCCAGTGATAATAGAAACATCACCAGATAATAATTTTAAAATATCACCTGATGATCTTGAAAAAAAAATAACTGAAAAAACTAAATGGCTTTTTATTAATTCACCTTCAAATCCAACTGGCCAAGTTTATTCTAAAGTTGAGCTAATAAACTTAGCTGAAATTATTAAGAAACATAAAAATTTATACATTTTATCAGATGATATATATGAATATATTCGATACCAAAATAATGAGCGTTTTTATACAATCGCTGAGCTAGATGAAGAGATCTTTTCCAGAACATTAACAATGAACGGTGTTTCAAAAGCTTACTCAATGACAGGATGGCGTATTGGCTATTGTGGGGGTCCAATTGAAATTATTAATGCTATGCGAAAATTAATGGGCCAATCTACATCTAACCCATCTTCAATATCTCAATGGGCAACTGTAGAAGCATTAAATGGTTCAAAAGACTTTCTCAATTTGTGGATAGAATCTTTTAAAGAAAGAAGAGATTTTATAGTTAATTATTTGAATCAATGTAATGGTATAAGCTGCTTAAATCCTGAAGGGGCTTTTTATGTTTACCCTTCTTGTGAAGGTCTCATTGGAAAGGAATATAAGGGTAAAATAATTTCAAATGATAAAGATTTCGCAATGATTTTACTTAAAGAAAAATTAGTTAGTGTTGTACATGGAGAGGCCTTCGGTTTATCGCCCTTCTTCAGAATTTCATACGCAACTTCTATGGATAACATAAAATTAGCTTGCGATAGAATTGGTCAGCTTTGTGATGAAGCAACATCATAATGGAATCAAAGAAAGCTAAGTCCAATAAAAAGGAAATATGGGAAAATCCCTCTCTCGCTCGAAATATTAATGAAAAAATTAATCCCTTTAAGATTAATACAGAATTCTCTCCTTCAGGAGATCAGCCTGAAGCAATAAAGTCACTAGTAAAAGGAATAAAAGATAATGAAAGATCACAAGTCCTTTTGGGTGTAACTGGCTCTGGAAAAACATTCACTATGGCTCAGATTATCGAAAAAAGTCAAAAACCAGCTTTAATTTTAGCCCCAAATAAAACATTAGCTGCTCAACTTTATGGCGAATTTAAAGATTTTTTTCCGGATAATGCAGTTGAATATTTTGTTTCTTATTATGATTATTATCAGCCAGAAGCATATGTACCTAGAACAGATACATATATCGAAAAAGATGCCTCAATAAACGAACAAATTGACAGGTTAAGACATTCAGCCACGAGATCTCTTTTAGAAAGGGGAGACGTGATAATTGTTGCGTCTGTATCATGTATTTATGGAATAGGCTCAGTAGAAACTTACTCAAATATGATTATTAACATTTCAAAAGATGAAAAAATTGAAAGACAAACTATTCTTAAAAAACTAGTTGAACTTCAGTACATTAGAAATGATACAAACTTTACTAGAGGAACATTCAGAGTCAGAGGAGATTTAATTGAAATTTGGCCAGCTCATTTAGAGGATATTGTTTGGAGAATATCGCTATGGGGAAATGAGGTTGAAAGCATTGGAGAATATGATCCCTTAACAGGAAAAAAGGAAAGAGAGCTTGAGAATATTAAAATATATGCAAATTCACATTATGTTACCCCTCGTCCAACAATCAACCAAGCAATAAAAAAAATTAAGAAAGATCTTAATCTGAGACTTAAGGAGCTCGAAAACTCAAATAGATTATTAGAAATGCAGAGACTTGAACAAAGAACAAATTTTGATCTTGAAATGATGGAAGTTACAGGAATATGTGCAGGAATTGAAAATTATTCTAGATATTTAACGGGTAGGAAGCCTGGTGAACCACCTCCAACACTATTTGAATATTTACCCAGTGAATCCTTGGTTTTTATCGATGAAAGCCATGTAACTGTTCCTCAATTAGGAGGTATGTATCGAGGGGATTTCAATAGAAAATCTACATTAGCAGAGCATGGGTTTCGATTACCCTCATGCATAGATAACAGGCCGCTAAAATTTGAAGAATGGGACTCTATGAGGCCTTTAAGTGTATTTGTTTCCGCAACTCCAGGAAATTGGGAGATTAGTGAAACAAATGGAGTATTTGTTGAACAAATCATTCGCCCGACTGGTCTTATTGATCCGGTTTGTGAAGTAAGGCCGTCAAAAAGCCAAGTTGATGATCTTATATATGAATGTAAGAAAATAGCTAAAAAAAACCAAAGAGTCCTTGTAACTGTCTTAACAAAGAAGATGGCCGAAGATCTAACAGAATATATGAATGAACAAGGAATAAAAGTTAGATATCTACATTCAGATATTGATACTTTAGAAAGAATTGAAATTTTAAAAGATCTTAGAACCGGACTATTTGATGTCTTGGTCGGCATCAACCTGCTTAGAGAAGGATTGGATATACCTGAGTGTTCCCTTGTTGCGATTTTAGATGCTGATAAAGAAGGTTTTTTAAGATCAGAAACATCTTTAATTCAAACCATTGGAAGAGCCGCTAGAAATGTTGATGGAAAAGTTATCTTATATGCCGATAAAATTACGGGCTCTATGGATAGAGCTATAGGAGAAACAGAAAGAAGAAGAGAAAAACAAAAAGAGTATAATAAGGAAAATGGAATAACACCTGAAAGTATCAAGAAAAATATCAAAGATATTCTTGGAAGCATTTACGAAAGAGATCATCTTGAAATAGAGGCCCCGGAATTTTTTGAGAATGGAGTTTTGTTTGGAGATAATTTTGAAAAACACTTAAAAGATCTTAATAAGAAAATGCTAAAATTTGCTGAAGATTTAGATTTTGAAAATGCAGCAAAAATTAGAGATGAAATCCGAAGACTTGAGGAAACAAGTCTTAAATATGCAGATGATCCAATGTTTAAAGAAAAAAAATTAAGAAAAAATAGGAAAAGGTAAGAAATGAAAAATGAATATGCATTAGTAACAGGTGCAGGAAAAAGAGTAGGCTCTTTCATCTGTAAATTTTTAGCGCTTCAAGGTTATCACGTTATTATTCATTATAATAACAGCAAATTAGAGGCTGAGCGAACCCTTAAGGAAATTATTAAAAGCAATGGAAAGGCTAATTTAATAAAAGCAGATTTATCTTCAACCATTCAAGTTAGAAATTTAATTCCAAAAATTAATAAAAAATATGGTCGATTATCAATGCTAATTAATAACGCATCAATTTTTGAAAAAGATGACATCAAATCGATCTCGTCTGAATTATGGGATAAACATATAAATGTAAATCTTAAGGCCCCTTTATTTTTATCAAAAGATTTTGCAAGTCAGTTTTCAAAAAGGAAAGGTGGAATTATTATAAACTTTCTTGACCAAAGCGTATTGACATATAGACCTAACTTTATTTCATATTCTGTCTCAAAAAATTCATTATGGTATCTTACAAGGTCATTAGCTCAAGCATTAAGCCCTCGTATTAGAGTATGCGCTATTGGACCAGGACCTACATTGCAGGGAAAAAGACAAACAAAAAAAGATTTTGAAACTCAAAAAAGAGTTACACCACTTGGAATTGGGCCTAATTTAGAGGAAATTAATAACGCAATTAATTTTATTATCAAAAATAATTCTTTTACCGGACAGATGATAGTTCTTGATGGTGGAGAGCACCTTAAATGGGAAGAACCAAAGGATAAAAAATTCGTTGAGTAGTAAAAATTAGTTGAATCAGTAACTTAAGAATAATACCTAAAAAATCTTAATTTGTTCACAACATAGTTTTTTTGATCTTAATTACTTAGTTTTAAATTAAGAATTCATATAGTATAAATAAATTATACTTTAATATAATAGATTCAGTTACTTATAAGATATGATAAATTGATAACTATATATTATGTATAATTTTTGTAATTTTATTCTAATAAAACGTTATTTTTCAACAAAGTTATCCACAGGTTTTAAATAGCATTTTTTTGTAAAAAAATTATATAATTTAATATTTAGAATACAAACACATGAAAACTGGAAAAGAAATAATAAAAGATACTGTAAGAACTATTCCGAATAAGCCCGGAGTATATCGAATGCTGGATAAAAATAAAAATATTATATATGTGGGAAAGGCTAAAAATTTATCCAAAAGAGTCAAAAGCTACGCAAGTAAAAATATTGAAAACAAGCGTATAGAAAAAATGGTGAATTTAATTCATGAGGTAGAATTTACAACAACAGATAGTGAAGAAAATGCTCTTTTACTTGAAGTAAATTTAATTAAACTACATAAACCAAAATACAATATATTAATGAGGGATGATAAATCTTTTCCATATATTTTCATTTCAACTGACCATGATTTTCCTCGCCTTGAAAAGCATCGAGGTGCAAGAAAAAGACCTGGACATTACTATGGTCCCTTTCCAAATGCAGGCGCTATAAACAGAACGATAAAAACTATTCAGAAAGCATTTCTATTACGTACTTGTAGCGATAAAGAGGTCGAAGCCGGAAATAAACCATGCTTTAATTATCATCTTAAGCGTTGCAGTGGTCCTTGTGGTGGTAAAATTAGTAAAGAAGAATATGGTAAACTTGTAAATGATGTAAAAAAAATTTTTAAAGGCGATTCTAAACAAATAAAATCGCAATTTGCAAAAAAAATGGAGGTGGCATCTAAAAATCAAAAATATGAAGAAGCCGCTTATTATCGTGATAGAATTAAGTCACTTTCAAATTTAACGAACTCATTTAGTATAAATCCAAAAAATTTGATTGATTCAGATGTATTTTCTATTTCTAAAAATGAAAAATACGCATGTATACAGGTCTTCTTTTTTCGATCAAGAAAAAATCTGGGTAATAAACCTTTTTTCATTAATAATATTAAAGGTTTAAATGAGTTAGAAATATTAGAGTCATTCATTCCTCAATTTTATAGCAACCGACCGTCTCCAAAATTAATACTTACGAGTTGTAAAATTAATGAAAAAGAGATTATTCAAAATCTTTTAGGCTCACAAAATAAGATAAAAGTTAAATTATTGACTCCTTCGAGGGGAGAAAAAAAGGAAATTATTGAGCATGCAATTGAGAATTCCAGAGATGCCTTAAAGAAATACACAAGAGATATGTTGAGTAAAAAAATAAACCTACAGAATCTTAAGAAAACACTTCAACTAAGTCAAATCCCTCAAAGAATTGAAGTTTTTGATAACAGTCATATACAGGGTGCTTTTTCTACAGGAGCTATGATTGTATCCGGAGCTGAAGGATTCGTAAAAAATCAGTATAGAAAGTTTAACATTAAAGAAGCAAAAACTAATGATGATTTTGGTATGATGTACGAAGTATTGCATAGACGGTTCTTAAGACTGAAAAATAAATCCAAAAATGATGAAGATTTTCCTGATTTAATTATTATTGATGGTGGGAAAGGACAACTATCGATGGCGGATAAAGCAATGAAAAAAACAAATATTAGTAATATTGAAATTATTAGTATTTCAAAAGGTGAAAAACGGAATGACGGAAATGAAATTATTCATGCATTAAGTAAAGAAAGTATTGTATTAAGAAAATCAGATCCTTCATTATTTTTTCTCCAGCGACTTAGAGACGAAGCACATAGATTTGCTATTGGCTCACATAGAAAAAAAAGAGATAAAAACATTCACTATAACCCCTTAGATGAAATACCTGGTATTGGCTCAAAAAGAAAAAAAGATTTATTAAATGCTTTTGGTTCAGCTAAAAGCGTAAGTAAAGCAAAAATTAGAGAATTAAGTGAGGTTAATGGTATTTCAAAAAATTTAGCTCAAAATATTTATAACTGGTTTAATGAATTAAATTAAACTAATAGTAATTATGGCAAATATTTTGACACTTTTAAGAATTATTATTTCTTTAATTATACCTATAGGTTTTTGGTTAATAATTAATTTCGCTTCAAGGTATAATGAAGAGAAGTTTTTTTTATCATTGTTAATTTTATTTGTTTTGGCCTCAATTTCAGATTTCTTTGATGGATTTATTGCTAGAAAGTATAATCAAGAGAGCATTACTGGAAAAATACTTGACCCTATTGCAGATAAGCTCCTAGTAATAATATCACTTATTATTTTATTAATATCATTCCCCGGAAACCCAATAATATTTTTCTCATCGATTGTAATTATTTCTAGAGAAATATTAATATCTGGACTAAGAGAAATTACTAAATCAAGCGGCCTAACATTAAATGTCACTATATTATCAAAATGGAAAACTGCAGCTCAATTAACATCAATTATTTTATTATTTTTAAATATTTCATCATATAGTAACTCATACGAAGAGTTAATATTTCCTCACTGGATTTACACATTTTCATATTTACTTGGTAATTTATTGATTCTAATTGCTTCTTTACTTTCTATCCTTTCAGCCCTTGATTATGTGAAGGTGACTAAGAATTTTATAAAAGGAAAAGGATAGAATATGAGAGTGCTATATTTTGCTAAAGTGAGAGAAATTATTGGTTTACCTGAGGAAAATATAGATTTACCTTCAAATATACAAACCGTTGAAGATTTTTTGGATTATCTTATTTCAAAAGAAAATAAATATGATCTAGCTTTAAGCAATAAAGAAGCAATTCATATTGCTTGTGATGAAGATCATGTAGATAAAGATTTCGTTTTAAAAAACACCAAAGAAATAGCTATATTTCCTCCAGTTACAGGCGGATAATGATTACAGTCAAAATTCAAAAGGAGAAATTCAACCCTCAGAAGATTCTTAAAAATGCTGAAAAAGGCAAGGAATATGGCGCTTTAGTTTCTTTTATTGGTTCAGTAAGGGGGGAAACGAATAACGGTAAGGTAAAAAAACTTTTTATAGAGCACTACAAAAATATGGCTGAAAAAATTATTTATAAAACCGCTTTAAATGCTGAAAAAAAATGGAATCTTGATTATTGTTATATAATACATAGATATGGAACATTAAAGGCTGGTGAGTCCATAGTGATGGTAATAACTTGTTCAAAACATAGAAAAGAAGCATATGCTGCAAACGAATATATAATTGATTGGCTAAAAATTAATGCGCCATTTTGGAAAAAAGAAATTTTTGAAAATCAATCAAAATGGGTTGAGCAAACTCTTTAGTCACCCTTCCAGTTATTAACTAAATTGATATAAGACTCGGATAGTATTTTAATTTCTTCCCCAACTCTAAATTTAAAATTGTCTATTTCTGATACAGGGGTTACCTCTGCAGCTGTTCCAGTGATAAAACATTGCTCAAAGCTAGATAATTCCTCTAATTCAATTTTTCTTTCAATAATTTTTAAGCCATGATCCTTTGCAAGGCCAATAACAGTTCTTCTTGTAATTCCATCTAAGAAACTATCAGGTACTGGTGTATGAATTTCTTTACCAGAGATAAAGAAAATATTTGCACCCGTAGCCTCAGCAACTTTATCCTCTGTATCAAGCATTAATGCATCAGCATAGCCCTGAGATTCTGCTTTATGTTTGGCTAATGTACAAATCATATAAAGTCCTGCAGCCTTAGCTTTGCAGGGTATAGTATCTGGTGAAGGTCTTTTCCAATTTGACAGAGTAAGTCTTATTCCCTTCAATTTATCTTCTGGACTGAAGTATGAGGGCCATTCCCAAACTGCAATTGCACAATGTATTTTTGTAGATTGTGCAGAAACTCCTACTGTTTCTGCTCCCCTCCAAGCAATAGGACGGATGTAAGCGTCAACTAGATTATTTTTTTCTAAAGTTAAATAACAAGCCTCTTTTATTTCTTCTATAGTATATGGAATGTCAAAATCTAATTCACTTGCAGAAAAAAATAATCTTTCGGTATGTTCATGAAGTTTAAAAATTCGACCAGAGTATGATCTTTCTCCTTCGAAAACAGAACTGGCATAATGTAGCCCATGAGTTAGTACATGCAACTTAGCATCTTTCCAATCTATGAGATTTCCATTGTACCAAATTAAACCTTCTTTATTTTCCATTGATTCTATATTCAAAATTATCTCCAAAAAAGGTAACTGCAAATAGCAAATATTAACTCACATAATTAATACAATAGCCTAAATTAAGTAAACATAATTATTTGATAGATTGCATTTGTATATTAAAATAATAAAAAGGAAAAAAAAAGTGTCTGAAATAACTTATAATTTACTTGTAGTAGATGATGATGAGAGAATAAGAAACTTATTAAGTCAATATCTAATAAAAGAGGGCTTTATTGTATCTACTGCAAGTGGCGCAGAAGAAGCTAGAAAAAAAATTCAATTAATTAAATTTGATCTAATAATACTGGATATTATGATGCCAGGAGATGATGGACTTACATTAACAAAAGAAATAAGAGATAATTCAGACATTCCAATTATCTTGTTAACTGCGAAATCTGGAACAGATTCAAAAATTGAAGGCTTAGAGATAGGAGCTGATGATTATTTAACAAAGCCTTTTAACCCTAAAGAACTATTGCTAAGAGTTTTATCTATTTTAAAAAGATCGAAAAGCGAAGAGAATATTGATAATGAAATATTTTTTGGAGATTACACTCTTAACATTGAAAAAAGAGAGCTCACAAAATCCAAAGATAGAGTTTATTTAACTGATAGAGAAATGAATCTATTAATTGCATTAGCAAAAAGTCCTGGGCAACCATTAAACAGGGAAAAATTAGCTGGAATTGATGAGCCAGGAAGATCAGTAGATGTTGGAATTAATAGACTTAGAAGAAAAATTGAGAAAGACCCCAGAATGCCTCTTTGGTTGCAAACAGTCAGAGGTGAAGGATATATTTTAAGGCCTGATAAATAATGTTTTTCAAAGAAAGTTCAAAAAAATTTAAAGATATTTTACCTAAAGGCCTGTATTCAAGATCCTTACTAATTATAATTGTTCCAGTTGTAATTCTACAAGGAATATTAACTTTTGTCTTTTTAGATAGACATTGGCAATTAGTAACAAGAAAATTATCATCTGCAGTAGCTTCGGAAATTGCAACATTTGTAGATGTCGTTCCTTCTATAGGTCTAAATAAAGTTGTTGAATTATCTAAGAAATTTTATGATGCTGAAGTTAATTACATACCCAATAAAAAACTTATTAATAATCTTCCAAAACCAATAAATCTTGTTGAAAATACTCTTAGCAAAGAACTTTCAAAAACTATAACTGATAATTTTTGGGTTGATGCTCATACTTATGAAAAAAGAGTTATAGTTCAAATAGAAAAAAAAGAAGGAATATATGAATTTACTATTCCACGCAGAAATGTTTATGCAACAAATAGTCATATATTTCTTGTATGGATGGTAATTTCCTCACTTTTATTGGTTTCTGTTGCAGTCATATTTATGCGACAACAAATCAAACCCATAGAGAAATTATCAAAAGCTGCACAACAATTTGGTTTAGGAAAAAAGATGGAAAATTTTAAGCCTTCAGGCGCAACTGAGGTAAGAAGAGCAGCAGAAGCTTACTTAAAAATGCAAGAGAGAATAGAAAGATTTATTGAGCAAAGAACATTAATGTTGGCGGGAGTAAGTCATGATTTAAGAACTCCTCTGACGAGATTAAAATTACAATTAGAGATGCTATCAGATGATAAAACAAATATTGAGTTACTATCTGATGTAAATGAGATGCAGAAAATGTTGGAAAATTATCTCGATTTTGCAGAGGATGTAACAAGAGAAAAAGCAATAAAAACTGATCTAAAGCAAATGATAAAAGAAATAATTAATTCTGAATCGATAGAAAATAAAGTTATTGAATTTAATGTTAAAAATGACAAACCAATATTTTTTGAATGTAGGGCAATAGCTATGAAAAGATGTATAACTAACCTTTTGAATAATGCTTGTTCATATGGAGATGATATAAGAGTAACTCTAGAGAAAAAAAAGGATGTAATAGATATTTCAATTGAAGATAATGGCCCTGGAATCGATAAAACTGATTATGATAAGGCGATAAAACCTTTTATAAGACTTGATTCATCTAGGAATCAAAATATTCCTGGTTCAGGTTTAGGGCTATCTATCTCACAAGATATAACAAGCAACCATGGCGGAAAACTAATTATGTCCAGAAGTAATTTAGGTGGCTTGAAAGTACAATTAAAGTTTTCTAGTTAATTAATTATCAGATATTTCGATACTTCTATTTTTTGCTTCTATGATTGCCTGTCTTAATTTATCCAACAAACCCGTTTTATTATCTGCTAAAACTTTGAGACCTGCTTCAGTTGTTCCGTTTGGAGAAGTAACATTTTCTCGTAATTCTCTAGGATCAATACCTGTATCTTTTACTAACTTTCCTGATCCTATAATTATTTGTTGTGAAATTTTATTGGATACATCTTCTGTAAAACCCTCTTCAATGGCTATATTTTTTAGACATTCAGTAAAAAAGAAAAAATAGGCAGGGCCAGATCCTGAAATTGCAGTGAAAGAATCCATTTGTGCTTCATTTTTTAGCCATATCTTCTCACCGATTAATTCGAATATTAAATCAACATTTAAAATATCTTTATCGGTTATTTTTTTATTTCCAATTAAAGCTGTCATACCTTCCAAGACTGAAGAAGCTATATTTGGCATAGCTCTAATTATTGGGATAGAGCCTACTATCTCCTCAATTTTACTTATTCTAATTCCGGCTAAAATTGAAACGATTAAAGTTTTATCATTAATAATTAAATTATTTTTCAAACCATTAAAAATTTCCTCATATATATTTGGTTTTGTCGCTACAATAATAAGGTCATAATTTATAGTGTCTTTATTTTCTCTAATATCTGAATAAAAATTTACTTTGCTTTTCTTAAAGTCTTCTTTTGAAGAATCTTGTATGGCAGGCTCAATAACATCTAACAAGCCATCAAAATTATCAGATTTAACTATACCTTCTAAGAGACTACTCCCCATCTTACCGCAGCCAATTAACAAGATTTTTAGCTCATTCATAATAAATTTTTATGCTTCACCTCTGGTTTCAAATAAAACAGTACTCAAAGCTTCTTCACTAGTTTTACCCGCCCATAAAATATATTGAAAAGCTGGAAAGTATAAATCTATAGAGTTAACTGCATCCAATAGTAATGTTTCTACATTTTCAAGATTAAGGTTATTTCTATCAATGATTGAACTGTTACGATAAATAATAAGGCCTTCTTTATCCCATACATCAAAATGACCTAACCAAATTTGAGCATTAATTGAAGAAACTAATTTTAAGATTTGGAATTTATTTTTTTCATTAAATCGTAAATCAAATCCACAAACAATATCTAATCCTTGTGAATCATTACGAAGAGAAACAGAAAGCTGATAATTATTATGTTTGCCATTTGCTATAATAGAAACCTCATTGTCAGATCTATCGTAGGTCCAATTTTGAATACTAGCTGATAATTCAACATTATCTAAGGGATCATCTAAAAAATCTTTTTTCGCTAATGAAGTCATAATATCTATATATAGTAGTTATAGTAAATTAATATACTACAATTAGCGTAATTTTTATATATAAAAACATAAAATAAATGAAAAATTTGCTATAGATATACAGTGTTAGAATTTTTACTAAGTATAGATCCAATAGCTTTTAAAATTGGTCCTCTGGAAGTAAGATGGTATGGCCTTGCCTACCTTGCAGGAATCCTTTTGGGCCTACAATACGCTAAATGGATTATAGGGAATCGAAAAGAAAAAAATAAATTATCAATATCAATAAATAATATTGATGAAATTTTTATATGGGTAGTACTTGGAATAATTTTTGGGGCAAAAATTGGTTATTTAGTATTTTATAATCCATCTTCTTTATTGCATAATCCTCTAAATATATTTGCTCTATGGCTAGGAGGAATGTCATTTCATGGAGGTGCCACAGGAGTTATTTTAGCAATTATAATTTATTCATCGGTAAAAAAAATATCATTATTACAGCTAGGGGATATTATTTGTTCCGTTGTACCAATTGGTTTGTTTTTTGGTAGGGTTGCAAATTATGTAAATTCAGAATTATGGGGGAAAGTCACTACGGTATCTTGGGGTGTTGTTTTTCCTAATGCAGGTAACCTGCCAAGGCACCCAAGTCAATTATATGAAGCATTTTTAGAGGGTTTAGTAATTTTCTTAATATTATTTATAATGATAAAAAAGAATTTACTTAACTATAAAGGATTTATAAGCGGTTCTTTTCTTTTTCTATATGGTTTTTTTAGAATTTTTGTAGAAATTTTTAGAGAGCCGGACTTACATATTGGTTATATATATAGTTTTGTAACAATGGGAATGATATTATCATTTCCATTCATGATTGCCGGTATGTGCATAATGTTTTATGCCATAAAAATAAATGGAAAAAATTAAATCAATATTAACTGAAGAAATAAATAAAAAAGGTTATATTTCAATTTCCAAGTTTATGGAAATAAGTTTAACTGATCCAGAAGAAGGTTACTACATTAACCAAAAGCCACTCGGTAAAAGTGGTGATTTTATTACCGCACCAGACATAACTCAAATTTTTGGAGAGGTTATTGGCGCTTGGGCGATTGATATCATAAATAAAATTAATTCTAAATCATCTTTTCAGATAATTGATTTAGGTGGTGGAAGAGGAACTCTTCTAAACGACATTAAAAGAGTCAGAAGTGATAATAGCATTTCCTTTGGCTTCCTTGAAATTAATAAAAAATTAATGATCGCTCAAAAACAGATTTTTCCTGAAGCAAAACATTATAAAAGTATTTCTGATATTCCCGATGCTCCAACTATATTTATTGGAAATGAATTTTTAGATGTTTTTCCAATAAAGCAATATATAAAAATTAATAAAGCATGGAAGGAAGTGTTTGTAACAAAAGATAATGATAGATTCCTTTATTGTTATAAAGACATTGAAGATAAAATTCTTTTTGAAGAAAATAAAAAAAAATTTCCTAATGAGGCAGACTTTTTTGAAGTAAATACTAAGATTAAAAAAATTGTTAAAGATATTTCAAATTTTTTAAAAAGAAATAATGGGATATGTTTGTTTATAGATTATGGGTACTTTAAAGGTTATGGAAATACTTTGCAGGCAATAAAAAATCATGAATATGTTGACCCTTTGAGCTTTCCTGGAGCTTCAGATTTAACATCACATATTAATTTCTCTCAAATTCTTAATGAAAGTAAAAATTTCGAAATGGATTTCTTTGGTCCAATTTCGCAAAGAAATTTTTTAATTAATTTGGGCGCTTTAGAAAGATTAGAAATATTAAAAAAATCCACAAATTCTGAAAAAATTAAAAGTGATTTAGATGAAGGTTTACTTCGAGTTATTGAGAACTCTCAAATGGGTGAACTTTTTAAAGTTTGTGCGATATCGCCAAAAAACAAATTAATTCCAGAAGGGTTTGATTAGTATCCAATCCCCTGCTAAATAAGGCAAAGGGAAGTTTTAAAATGAAATTAGTATCCGGTAATTCAAATATAAATCTAGCGGAAAATATTGGTAAGTATTTAGACACGCCATTAGCAGATTGTACTGTCAAAAAATTTTCTGATAAGGAAATTTTTGTTGAAATGAATGAAAATTGTAGAGGTGAAGATGTTTTTATTATTCAATCAACATCCTTTCCTGCAAATGATAATTTAATGGAACTTCTTATCTTAATTGATACTCTAAAAAGAGCTTCAGCAAAAAGAATTACAGCTGTTATTCCATATTTTGGGTACGCTAGACAAGATAGAAAGCCTGGGCCGCGAACACCAATAACAGCTAAACTAGTTGCTAATCTAATTGCCAAATCAGGAGCAGATAGAGTATTAAGCATGGATTTACATGCAGGTCAGATTCAAGGTTTTTTTGATATTCCGACAGATAATCTTTTTGCTGCACCGATTCTCTTATCTGATATTGAAAATAAGATAGGATCAAATGACACTATGGTAGTATCTCCAGATGTAGGAGGTGTTGTAAGAGCGCGTTTAATTGCGAGTAGAATAAACTCTGATCTAGCCATTGTTGATAAAAGACGTGAAAAAGCAGGTGAATCTGAAGTAATGAATATTATTGGTGATGTATCGGATAGAAGTTGCTTTATGATTGATGATATTGTTGATTCAGCCGGAACTTTATGTAATGCAGCAGAGGCATTAATTAATTCGGGCGCTAAGGAAGTTTTTGCACATGTAACTCATGGTGTTTTATCTGGGGAAGCCATAAAAAGAGTAAACGACTCCGCTCTAACAAAATTGGTAATTACAGATACCATTAATGAGACTGATGATATTAAAAATTCTAATAAAATAGAAACTGTAAGCGTTGTCCACCTACTTGGAGAAGCGATAAGAAGGATTTCCGAAGAAAGATCAGTATCGAGTTTGTTTGATTAACTTGCTTTGAAGTCAAAGTGAGGGTATAAGCCCAATGAAGTTTATTTAAAAGGTAGAATAGATTATGTCTGAACTTAATAGTTTTAAAGGTGAAGTAAGAGAGAATACTGGTAAATCCTTTACTAAATCCGTTCGAAAAGAAGGTAATATTCCTTGCATAGTTTACGGTGATAAGAAAGATCCAGTTGCAGTTAATATTGATTCTGTGTCAGCATTAAAATTATATAACACAGGTAGAATGCTTACGACATTACTTGACCTGGAGTTATCAAATGGTGATAAAATGAAGGTTATCCCTAAAGATATTCAAATTGATCCAGTAAAAGATAATATAATTCATATTGATCTCCTTCGATTATCAGGAGATGCAAGGGTGTCGGTTGAAATTCAAGTAAATTTTATTGGTGAGAGTGACTCACCGGGAATTAAGACAGGTGGAGTATTAACTGTAACTCGTTATAGCGTAGAGTTAGACTGCCCAGCCTTAAGCATTCCTGAATCAATAGATGTCGATATATCTAATCTTGAAATGGGAGAAAGCGTGAAATTATCTGATGTTAATCTACCTGAAGATGTTAATCCTGTTATTACTGATAGAGATATAACTATTGCCAGTGTTACAGCACCAGTTGAAGAGATTGAAGAAGAAATTATTGAAGAAGCCTCTGAAGAAGAAGGAGAAGATTCATTAGA
This sequence comes from uncultured PS1 clade bacterium, assembly GCA_902533755.1. Taxonomy (GTDB): domain Bacteria; phylum Pseudomonadota; class Alphaproteobacteria; order MED-G09; family MED-G09; genus AG-430-B22. The sequence goes on along the minus strand of CACANC010000009.1, from coordinate 5,979 downwards.
GGGTGAAGAAAATCTAACAACTGATGAAGCAGAGACTTCAGAGGATACGCCAGAAGAATCTAAAGAAGAAAGCAAAGAATAGGATCAATTTTGTCTATGCCCGAGGAAACATTGCTGCTTGTAGGATTAGGAAATCCTGGTGAAAAATATAAAAATAATCGTCATAATGTTGGTTTCATGGTTCTTGATTATGTTACTAATCAATTAAAATTTGGAAGAAGTAGAACAAAATTTTTAGGAAGAACATCAATGGGTTCATATGAAAATATCAAACTTATATCATTTAAACCTCAAACCTTTATGAATGAATCTGGAAGAGCAGTTAGAGAAGCCTCTAATTTTTATAAAATAAATCCTGAAAGAATTTTTGTGTTTCATGATGATATAGATTTATCTTTTGGCGATGTTAAATTAAAAAAAGGCGGAAGTAATGCAGGTCATAATGGCTTAGCTTCTATAGATGAAAATATTGGAAATAACTATATACGCCTAAGAATTGGAATTAACCATCCAGGTGATAAAGAAAAAGTTACTGGGCATGTTCTTGGAGATTTCTCAAAAGAAGAAAATGAAGAATTTGAAAAGATACAAACTAAAATAGTTAAGAACTTTGATCTTCTTATTGATACTAATATCAAAAAATTTCAGTCAAACATGAAATAAATGGGCTTTAAGTGTGGTATAATCGGCCTTCCAAATGTCGGCAAATCTACCTTATTTAATGCTTTAACACAAACATCTCAGGCACAAGCAGAGAATTATCCATTTTGTACAATTGAACCTAATGTTGGAGAAGTAGATGTACCTGACGAACGATTATCAAAACTTACTGAAATAAGTTCATCAGATAAAACTATCCCAACAAGGATCACTTTTGTTGATATAGCTGGATTAGTTGAAGGCGCATCTAAGGGAGAGGGACTAGGTAATCAGTTTTTAGGAAATATAAGAGAGGTTGATGCTTTAGCGCATATCATTAGATGTTTTGATGACCAAAATATTACACATGTAAATGGAAGCATCGATCCAATAAGGGATATAGAGACAATAAATACAGAATTACTTTTATCTGATATAGAAAGTTTAGAAAACAGGATCGCTAATCTAGAAAAAAAAGAGCGAGGTGGAGATAAAGATGCTCCAAAAAAACTAAAATTAATTAATACTCTTATTAAAAATTTAAATTTAGGTAATTTAATTAAGGAAACTGAATTTGATGAAGATGAGGCGAAATATATTAGAGAATTCCAATTATTAACTAATAAAGAAACAATTTATGTTTGTAATACAGATGAAGAATCTATAACTCAGCAAAATAATTATATTGATTTAGTTGGAAGCTACCTAAAAGATAAAGGCTTAAAAAAAATAAATATTTCTGCTGATATTGAAAGTCAATTATCACTTCTTGAAACATCAGAACAAAAAGAATTTTTAAGCACTATAGGACTAGAAGAACCTGGCCTAAATAAACTTATTATTGAGGGCTATAAAGCGCTTAAATTAATAACTTTTTTTACTTCTGGACCAAAAGAAACAAAAGCTTGGACAATTAAAAAGGGCTCTCTTGCACCACAAGCGGCAGGTAAAATTCATACTGACTTTGAAAAGGGATTCATTAGAGCTGAAACAATCAGCTACAATGAATTAAATTCAATTGGTAACTTTATTGAAGCAAAGGATAACGGTAAACTCAGAGCTGAAGGTAAGGAATACATTGTAAAGGATGGCGATATTATGAACTTTAGATTCAATGTTTAATTAGTGAACATCTTTCCACAATCTTGTCGTCGTAAAGAACATCAATAAAGCAAATATAATTAAAAAACTCATAACAATAAATCCTAGCCTTTTTCTTTCTTCCATCTCTGGTTCAGCAGACCAAGCGAGAAAAGCTGTTACATCTGCAGACATTTGTTCTATAGAAGCAAAGGTTCCATCTTCATATTCTACAGATTCTTCATATAAAGGCTGATACATTGCAATGCCATTACCAGGAAACCAAGGATTATAGCTAAGAGTATCGCTTATTTCTATACCCTCAGGAATTTCTTTACCATATCCTTGAAGAAGAGAATAAATGTAATTGTACCCACCAGATCTAGCTTTAGTTATCAATGATAAATCTGGAGGATAAGCCCCATTATTAGAAGCTTTTGCAGCTTCTTTGCTGTCATATGGATTAGGAAAACGATCGCTTAAAATTCTAGTTCTTTCAACTGAATCACCATAATCATCAAATCCATCAATTACTGTGTATTCTGAAGCAAATAGTTTTGCATCATCTTCTGTATATTCAGGGCCACCTTTTTGACTTAAATTACGGAAAGCCAATTGTTTCATACTATGACAAGACGCACAAACTTCCCTATACACTTGATAACCTCTTCGTAATTGCGCTCTATCATAAGTGCCTGTAGGACCTTCAAATGAAAATCCAGGTTTAATTAAATCATAGGTCTCACCACCAGCACAGTAAGCTTCATTACTCAATACAAAAAAAACTGAAAATATTAAGATTAAGGATTTTATTTTTATAAGCTTTAACAATTTATTACCCTATTCCGCTGCTACCATGTCTCTGCTTAATTCTGAATTAGATATACCAATGGGCATTGGTTTCATCTTCTCAATTCTACCTAAAATAGGAAGTACTAATAAAAAGAAAGCGAAATAATAAATTGTAGTGACCCTTGATAGGAAAAGATATATTCCTTCAGGAACTTGTGCTCCAAGATACCCTAAGATCAGGCAATCAATAACAAAAAGAACATAAAAATATCTAAATACAGGACGGTATCTTCCTGATCTAACTTTTGCAGTATCTAGCCAAGGAAGGAAAAATAAAACTGCTATAGCACCAAACATCAAAAGAACTCCTGCCAATTTATCGGGAACTGCTCTTAAAATTGCGTAAAAAGGTAATAAATACCATTCTGGTACGATATGAGCGGGAGTCACCATTGCATCAGCTTCAATATAATTATCAGCATGGCCTAATGCATTAGGATTATAAAATATGAAATAACAAAATAGCAGTAAGAAAACTGTATAAGCAAAAAAATCTTTTACGGTATAATAAGGATGAAAAGCTACAGTATCTTGTTTTCCTTGAACTGAAAGTCCTACAGGGTTGTTATTGCCTGGAACATGAAGAGCCCATATGTGAAGCAGAACTACTCCAAAAATTATAAAAGGTAGAAGATAATGAAGGCTAAAAAATCTATTCAAAGTAGGATTATCTACAGCAAAACCACCAAGTAACATTTGGGTAAGTGATTCACCTATCAATGGTAAGGTTCCTACAAGATTAATAATCACTGTTGCTCCCCAAAAACTCATTTGTCCCCAAGGAAGCACATAACCCATAAAGGCGGTTACGATCATAAGAAGATATATAATACACCCTAGTATCCATATAACTTCTCTTGGTTCTTTATATGAACCATAATAAAGACCTCTAAACATATGAATGAAAACCGCTAAGAAAAACATAGATGCTCCATTAGAATGAATATATCTAATTAGCCATCCATAATTAACATTCCGCATAATATGTTCAACACTATCAAAAGCAAGAAGTGTAGATGGAGCATAGTGCATCGCTAATATAATGCCTGTGATAATCTGAGTTACAAGACACATCGTAAGAATAAATCCAAAAGTCCAAAAATAATTTAAGTTTTTAGGTGTAGGGAATTGGAGAACATGCTCACTCGTAAAACGCATTAAAGGCAGTCTTGAGTCAAGCCATCTTGTTAGTCCATTTTTAGGTTCATATTTGTAATCAGTATCCATAATTATCCTATTTTTATTAAGCTATCACTCACAAATTCGTAAGGAGGAACTTCAAGATTAGTAGGAGCCGGGCCCTTCCTAATTCTTCCAGAAATATCGTAATGAGACCCATGACAAGGGCAGAACCACCCTTCATATTCTCCTTGGTTAGCTATAGGTATACACCCCAAATGAGTGCAAACTCCTACAACAACTAACCACTCCTTTTTTTGAACTCTATCTATATCTTTTTGAGGATCCGGTAAATTCAAATTGTCATCTTTTTCTGCGTCAGCAATCTCTTCATTAGTTCTTCTTCTGATGTATATAGGTTTACCTCTCCAGGCTACTTTAAGAAAGCTACCTGGTTCAATAGATGATATATCAACTTCGATCGTTGAAACAGCTTTAACAGAGGCATCTGGATTTAGCTGATCAATTAAAGGCCATGCAACAGAAGCAGCACCAACTACGCCAAAAGCGCCGGTAGTTATATACAAAAAATCGCGTCTAGTTGGTTTATCATTGTCTAAAGTATCAGACATAAAGGGCCCCTTAAATAAATGATGTTTGATGTATCTAATATCTCAACAAGAAAGTAAAGAAAATATTGAGAAGTGCGACATTTTTAACATCAAATTTTAGCACCTACAATTGCCTTGATTCTTTCAAATAAAGAAGCTTTATCATCTATAAAATCTGACTCTATCCACCAATCCTCTACTTCACTTAAAATTTCTCCTACTAATGGGCCTTCAGGTACACCAAGAAGTAAAATATCTTTTGCACTTATAGGAAATTTAGGTGCTTTCCAAGACTGTCCCATTGCAAGGAGAGCCCTCCATTGGGAAATATTAGAAATTTTCTTATCTTTTGCCCAGTATAGTCGAGTCAACCTTGTAAAATTATCAATTCCAAAATTATATAAAATTGCTCTAACCTCTTTTACAGATTGATAACTTTTGATTTCATTATTGGGATTAATCAATAGGTCAATTATTTTCTTTTCTTTGTTTGAAAAAGCAAAACACTTTAAATCCTTAATCTTTTGAATTTTTTTGGGAACTAATGAAGCAAATTTTATTAGAATATCTTGATTAAAGAAAAGCTCATTATCAATATCAATAATTCGATCATAAGTTTTTAAATTTACTGAGTTAGAAAAGATTAAATCAAGTATACCGTCATCTTTCATTAAATTTATTATTTTCCCAGAATGATCATTGGATAAAATCTTAAAAAATTCCTGGTGAACTCTTTCAGAAGATAAATTGATTATTTTATCTGCATTTTTTTGTATTAACTTCCTTGTTTTATTATCGGTTGAAGAATTATAAATCGTTAAAAATCTGTAATATCTTAGTATTCTTAAGTAATCCTCTTTTATTCTCTTTTCTGGATCTCCAATAAATTTTACAACACCATTATTTAAATCTGATATGCCGTCAAAAGGATCATATATTTCACCATTGCAATCCATGTATATGGCATTAATTGTAAAATCTCTTCTTGATGCATCTTCTTTCCAATCTTCTGTAAATTCTATATTTGCATGACGTCCATCATGATTGCTGTCTTTTCTTAGAGTGGTAATTTCAAATATTTGATCATTTATAAAAGCACTAACTGTTCCATGCGATAAACCAGTAGGGACAGTTTTAATTTTTTCTTTAGAAAGTAGTTCAACGACTTCATCAGGATTTAGTTTTGTAGCAATATCAATATCTTTAGTTTCGATATTTCTAAGATAATCTCTAACATAACCTCCAACTATCCTTGATGTTTCATTCTTATTATTAAGAATCTTAAGAATCTTTTGACAATCTTTGTTTTGATAGAAATTAGATAAATCCATATTAGTTATCGATTTCCTTAAAATATCCATCATTCAATTCACCATCGATAACTTGCGGTGGAATATAGTCTAAATTTTTGGATGATGAATCAGAAAGACGAAAAAAAACTAAACTCATCAAAAACATTAAAATTGCTAATAAAGTAACCCAAAAAGTTTTTTTATTTGTAAAATTACTATTTGATAAAATCACCCATAAAAAATAAACAAGAAATGGGGCAAGAAAATATAATAAATGATATAAAATTTTAAGCATTGGCTTTTATTCTCTCAAAAAGATTAACTAACATACCTGCAGTTGCTCCCCAAATATTATAATCAGAATAATTAATTGTATAATAATGTCT
>CACANC010000008.1 GCA_902533755.1 uncultured PS1 clade bacterium | reverse complement strand
TCGGACATAAGAAAAGATTGGTCTTCCGCATAAATATATTCTCCTCTTAATGATAATTGAGGTGAAAGCATGCTTTTTTTAGATGAAACATTATAGCCAGATGATTTTTCAATGCTTTCATAATATTTCAATTGAGGGTTATTTTTTAAAGCTATCGAAATTGCTTCATTTTCATTTTGCGGTATATCAAATTCTTTATTCCATTCTTCAAGGTTATTAGGATTTAATCCAATTATTGATCTGTAATCCGCTTCCCTAGCCTTTAATAGACTTCTAGCATCAGCTAAGTTTGATTGTGCCTGAGATAACCTTGCTTCTGCTTGCGCAACATCAGTTAATGTTAATTCACCAACTTCAAATTGTATTTTTGTAGCCTCTAGTCGCTCACTCAGTACTTCAAAGTTATTTTGCTGTAATTTAACAATCTGTTCAGTTTTCAAATAATTAAAATAAGCTTGAGCAGCTTCAAATAAAATACTTTGCTCTGAATCTCTAAGGCTTTGTCTTCCTGCAGCAACAAGATTAATTGCACTTAATCTATCATTAATTAATTTGCCGCCTGAAAATATTTTTTGATTAATAAGAAGTGACCCTGCTAAAGGGTTAGTTTTAATTTTATTTAATTCACCATATTCAAGTGTATTTTCGCTATAACTTCCGATAACTTCAATGCTTGGAAAAAATTGTGAAGAAGCAGCACTAACATTTTCATCTAAAGATCTTAATTCTGCTCTTTTAGAGTTAATTATTGGATTATTAATATAAGCTTTTGATAGAGCTGATGATAGCGTTTCTGCTTTGGTATTGCTACTCACGCCTAATATAAATATTAAAACTAATATTATGTATTTGTTCATTTGTATCACCTTAAAAATGACGCATGCGTCATCTTTATAAATAATTACATGATAAAGTAAAGAGAATTTCTAATTAGCCTTATTTTTGCTTCAAATATGAACATTCCAATGATAACTATACATATACCACAAACGAGGCCACGTGGCGGAGTGGTTACGCAGCGGCCTGCAAAGCCGTGGACATCAGTTCGAATCTGATCGTGGCCTCCACTTTTAGGATTCAATAATATGAATAAATTAAATAATAGTATTGTTTTTCCCTGCGGATTAACTATGAAAAATAAATTTATGTTAGCGCCATTAACAAATACACAAAGTTTCGAAGACGGAAAATTATCAGATGATGAATTTAGATGGCTTACACTCAGAGCAAAAGGTAATTTTGGTATTACTATGTCTTGTGCTTCACATGTTCAGGAGATAGGCAAAGGTTTTCCAGGTCAGTTAGGAATATTCGATGATAAACATATAGATGGCCTAAAAAGACTTACTGATGAAATAAGAAAATATGAAAGTCTATCTGTAGCTCAACTTCATCATGCAGGCATGAGATCTCCCGAAGATATTATTGGTGAGAAACCTGTTTGTCCTTCAGAAGATAAAGAAACTAAATCAAGATCCCTATCTAATGAAGAAGTTAATTTTTTAAGAGATGATTTTATTAACGCAGCAGTAAGAGCAAAAAAATCTGGATATGATGGTGTGGAATTACATGGTGCGCATGGATATATTTTATGTCAGTTTTTAAGTTCATCAATTAATAAAAGAGAAGATGAGTATGGTGGATCACTTGAAAATAGATCAAGAATAATTTTTGAAATTATTGACGGCATAAGGTCAGAATGTGGAAAAGATTTTCTTCTTGGAATACGGCTATCTGCTGAAAGATTTGGAATTAAGCTAGATGAAAGTAAAACACTATGTCAAAAATTAATTGATAATGGAAAAATTGATTTTTTAGATATTTCTTTATGGGATTCATTTAAAGATCCCGTTGAAGAAGAGCATAAAGGTAAAACTCTTTTACAACACTTTACTGAATTAAATAGAAAAGAAGTTCTTCTGACTGTTGCCGGCAATATAAGAACTGGTGAAGATGTTGATAAAATAATTTCATCTAATGTTGATTTTGTAACCATAGGAAGGGCAGCAATTTTGCATCATGATTTTCCGAATAAAGTTTTAGAGAATCAGAATTTTATTCCTATTGATACACCCTCACCCAAAGAGCATTTAAGAAAAGAAGGATTAAGCGAGAAATTTATTGAATATTTAAAGGTTTTCAAAGGATTTGTTAAAGAATAAAGTCTACTTGTTCTTAGATTTTTTTTTAAAGTAAGCTAAATCTTTTTTTAATTGCTTTTGCCTTTCTTTATCAAGCTTAACATTATTTCTTTTTGTCTCATTACAAACTGATATGCCCATATTAACCCTCAAATGGTTCGTTAATTATCTTATTTTCAATGTAACCAATTTCTGAAATTGAAACCTTAACAATATCTCCATTCTTCAAAAATACATCGTCAACTACACCTACACCGCTGGGTGTTCCAGTAAGAATAAGATCTCCTGGCTCAAGTGTAAACGCAGTAGATAAATGCTCAATAATATCATAACAATTAAATATCAAATGTTTAGTATTTGATTTTTGACGAACTTTTCCATTTACTTCTGTTATTAAATCGAGATTGTGAGGGTTTTTAATCTCTTCTTTAGTCACTATTGATGGCCCAAACGGACAATGGGTATCAAATGATTTACCTATAGTAAAAGTTGGTACACGCATTTGCCAATCTCTAACACTAATATCATTTCCGATGGTGTATCCAGCAATAACATCTTCTGCATTATCCTTTTTAACATGTCGACATTTTTTTCCTATAACTATAGTAAGCTCCCCTTCATAATCTAATTTATCTGAAACAAAAGGTTTATGGATCTCATCATAGGGACCATTAGCTGATAATGATTGTTTATTAAAAATCATAGGAACCTCTGGCGTTGCCATATCTCTCCCAGAAGCTCTTATTTCTTCTAAATGATCTGCATAATTTAAACCTATTGCAATAATCTTTGGCGGCCGATTAATAGGTTTTACTATTCTAATATCGCTTAATTTTATAGAGATATCAGATTCCTTAAAGAGCTTTTTTGCTTTATTAAATGTTTTCGTTCCACCCTCCAAAAAATTAAGCATACTTTTTGGAATGTCTTTATCTTGAGAAAAAGGTACAACACTATCATCTCTGAGAGCTCCTATTTGTACTTCTTTATCTATTTTATAAGAAATAAGTTTCATAACTATATTAACTCTATTTTAGTGCCACAAATTTCAATTTCATTTTCTTTATATTTTTGAAATATTTTATCTTTGAGTTCGTAATTATTAATTTTTAAAGTTAGTTCTGATAGATAATCTATCCTCTTAATATCATCATAAATAAAGAAAATTTTGAAATTATCTCCTTCTATAATGTATGTGTCTCCAGATTCATTTACAGAAAGATCGAGAAAAGATCCCCATTGATTTGCTAATTTACTCGGGTTTTTGCAACTCATAGAAATAGACGAAATTGAACATTGATTGTTTGTTTTCAATTGCCAATCATCGCCAGCCCATTGCCAATATGAATTTTTATCTTGCCAATCTTTTTTGTTCATTGAGTCAACAGAAATAATTAATCCGCCAATATCTTTAGGATGGTAATGAGTAGCTTTAACTCCATTTTCTAAATCAGTACTCCAAATACTTCTAATATTAAATTTATCTGCTTTCTGCCTATAAAGATCTGCATTTTCGCACTCAAATATCAACATGTATCCCGCGTCACCATTCATTTTGGACATAAATCTTTCAGCGGTTGTATCTTGTTTAAATGGAGAAACAACCTCAATAAAGTTTCCATCAATCTCTAATAAACCATTTTCTAATCCAAAATGACTAACGCCTTCATCTCTGAAGCAAACTTCAGAACCAATAATAAAAGAAAAGTTTTTTAATGCATTTTCAAGATCTTTTGCAACAAAACAAATTTGGCGTAATCTCAATTTATTCTACCTTTTTGGATTCGGAGTAAACTCTATATGAAGTTCTTTAAGAGATCTCAAAAGATAGTGAGGGTGATACTCAAAATTATTTTTTCCTTCGGCAAACCACATATCTTCAAAAGAATCTAATGCTGCTTTAAAGCCCCAATGTAACTCTCTTCTTGCTAGAGGCGCTCCTAAGCAATGATGAATGCCTGAACCAAAAGCCATATGAGAGCCAGCTTTCTTTCTTTCTAAATTAATTTCTTCTGGTTTATCAAAGTAATTTTCATCTCTATTTGCAGCAGCATATCTAACATTAATTATTGATCCAGCTGGAATTTTTACTCCATTTAATTCTACATCTTTATGAGTATTTCTCATCAAACTTTGAACAGGTGATTCAAGTCTTAATACCTCTTCAACAAAAACTTTCAAATATTTCTCTGAATTCTCTTTAAGCATACCCCATATATCTTTTTTCTCGATCAGCAATTTTATACCAGCAGACAAAGCATTTGTTGTAGTTTCACTTCCACCAACAAAGGTATCCGCCATCATTTCTGCGTGTAATTCATTATCATTAAGAGTTCTGCCCCATTCCTCAATTTCAGTATTAACCAATTCGCTTAGTAATGTGTCATTAGGGCATTCTCTTAATTTTTCAAAAATAGGTTGGAAATAATGTTGCCCTTCTATTTCCCGCTCGATAGTTTCTAGTTCTTCCTCCTGTGATAACATCATTCCAATTCTATGAAAAAAAGCATCAGTAGATTTTTTAATTTTCCACAAATCATCTTCATTTTCTATCCCCATTTGAATGCCTATTATCTTTAAAGGAAGAGGAATAGAAAATTGTTTAACCCAATCACAATAACCATCATCTAAGAATGCATCAATAAGCTCATAAGATAAACTTTCAACATTTGGCTCTAGTTCTTTAATTTTACCCGGTCTGAATGCTTGGTCAAAAATTGATCTCATTTCTTTGTGATTTGGATCATCCCTACCAGCAAGAGTAGGTGCTGGAACCCAGCCTTTTTCTTTGAATAATTGCGTGCCTTTATTTACATGTTCCGTATTAATATTGCCTTCGGCTTTTTGTCCTGCAGCTCCATATGAGCTTTTAAAATTCTCAGTATCTTTAAGAACATTTCTAACATCTTCATAACGAGTAACAATAAAGAAACCTGTTTTTGGATCTTGATAAACAGGGGCATTATCTCTTAATTTTTTATAAGCATCATAAGGACATTGTTGGACTTCAACATCTGTTAAATCTACCTCTTCATGTTTGATATCAGTCATTTACATCCTAACCATAAGCTTTCCTTTATGACCTCCATTAAATAGCATTTGAATAGATTTAGGAAAGGTTTCAATGCCTTCTTCATAATGAGTTGGAACAATAATATCACCATTATTATATAATTTAGTTAATTCATTTATGGCTTCTGGAAATTTTTCTGAAAAATGCATAACTGTAAAGCCTTCCATTCTTGAATATCTTTCTGCAAGTTTAAGGTATGCACTAGGGCCTAATATATTACCAAAATTATTATATTGTGAAATTGCTCCGCATATAGCAATTCTAGCTCCTGTGTTTATGTTATTAAGAACATCATTTAGAATTTCTCCGCCTACATTATCGAAAAATACATCAATTTTATCTTTAGCGATACTTTCTAATTCTTCTCTAACATTCTGATTTTTATAATCAATTGCATAATCAACTTTTAATTCATTAAGTAGAAAGTTTCTTTTTTCTTCACCTCCGGCTATACCTATAACTTTTGCACCTTTCGTTTTTGCTAATTGACAAACAATAATGCCTACACCACCTGCAGCTCCTGAGACAACAACAAATTCGTCCTTTTTAACTTTTCCAACATCAATTAAACCAAAATAAGCGGTTAATCCAGTTGTCAAACCAAGTAAACCAATATTTAACTCGGGATCTGCACTATTACTCTCAACCTTTTGATAAGCTGCAGAATGCATGGTAATATGCGTTTGAGCTCCCATTGGACCGCTTACAAAATCACCTTCCTTGAATTTATCAGATTTACTAATTAAAACTTCACCGACACCTAAAGCGCCTATTCCTTTATTTAACTGCGATGTATCATGATAACTGCCCTCATCAAATGTTGTTCTAATCCATGCATCAATAGCTATTGTATCAACCCTAATAAGAAGCTCATCATCATTAGGCTCAATGCACTCTTCATCAATTATTTTAAACAAATCATCTGTAATTTCATTTTCGGGTCTTTTTAATAAAATAGTTTTCTTATTTTTTGGTAAATTCGTTAATGTCATTTTTAATCCTTTGTATTAGATGCCACCATCAAGGACACAATTTTTCTTCTCTAATATATGCTTCATATCTCTAAATGCACTTGGTGTTTTATGTAAAGGTATCGAAGGATATAAATGATGGATTATGTGGTACTCCATACCTTGTGTAAGTATGGTTCCAGTATAGGCTTTCCACCCTCGAGTATCGTTATATCTACCCTTATTTTTCATAGGTTTATGAGGTAAAAATGATAGAGTAATTTGCAAATATGCAGTACCGATTAATCTTGGTAACCACCATATTGATAATGCTATTAATCCATAACCAGATAACGCTAAAAATGCTAATAAAGCCCAATGAAACCAGAAAAATACAAAATGCTCTTGTAATGCCTTACTACTTATATTTTTTTTGTAGAAATCTGATTGAAGACCATAACCAGCATTAGGCTGTCTTTGTAAAACACCACAAACCCACAATGAATGTAAGAAGTTTTTAGATTTTGTTCCTATATCAGGGTCTTTATTTGGATCATTTGTATGCTTATGATGAAGCATATGGGTTTCCTTTAGAAGCTTATATCCAGTTAAAAGAGGTATAACTGAAATATAACCTACCAGTTCATTAATCCAAAAATAAGGAGAATTCCTTTTAACGATATTACCATGTTGCGCTTCATGCGATGGAAGATATGCCAAACAACAATTTATTGTAGCGATAATAAATATAATCCATAAAGGTAGAATATTCATAAAAGCTATTGGCCACAAAGAGATCCAAATAAGAAAATTACTAATGCCCCATACTACATAAATCCATGTATCGTTAAAAAGATACTTTCTAGCTATCTCCTGTTCTACACGTAACAAAGATTCAGTCATATCCAACTTCCTCTAATAGCAGCAATAAGCCCCCAAGAAAAACCTAGAAGCAAAGCAAAGTAAATATTCGATATAATTGGAAACGAAAAATTATATAAATTCATAATTTCAACAAGCACTGGTGCCAAAATAAACAATCCAAAAAATAATGGGCCACATTTATTTAGAAAAGAAATAAACTTCATTGCTTATTATACCTTTTTTTGCATTCTTCGGTCAAATCAACGAAATGTTAAATAATAATTTTAAATAAATATAATATGGAAAAAATACAAATCATCTGCTAAAAAACATCCAACTGTTCCCCGGTAGCTCAGTTGGTAGAGCAAATGACTGTTAATCATTGGGTCGCTGGTTCGAGTCCGGCCCGGGGAGCCACTTCTTCAAAAAAATTGAGAAATATTCTAGAAGTTGATATTTACTAAAATAAGAACAATAATAAGTTATTGAAATGAAAAGATTAAAGTATCAAGAACAAGATTGTGAGTTAACACTTAAACAAGGTTTGGAAGAATATCTAGATCATATTGGTCCAGAAGCAAAACTTACTGGCGATGAAAATAATGGTCTAGATGAGGGATATCGTCAATTTCTTCTTGGACATGATTGTCAGCATGTTATTTTTGGGATAGCTCTTTCTTTAGAGGAAGAGAGTGTTTTGGATACATATGCTATTCGAGGTACAATTGGTATTCCTTGGAAAAAAACATTTAAGTATGCTTTTTCGGGCGGCGAACTAACTCAACTATATAAAAAATTGTATAAAGAGTACGGCTTAATGAGGATCTTTTCATTGGTCTTTAGAGCTAGAAAACAAAAGATAATGGCCTGGAAAAGAGTCAAACTTATGAAAAAGAAATGGCCTTGGCTTATTCCTGAAGATTATTTTTCTCGAACAATTAAAGATTTAAGAGATGAATATAATATTAAAGTTTTATCTGAAAAAGAACTTTACTTTGAAGACCCAACATATATGTAATTTTATATTATAATTTTTATTCTTCTAAATAACTTAATCCATGACCATATCTAAAAATTGGGTTTCTTGTATCATCGGGAACATCCGAAAGTTGATCATTCACTTCTTTCATAGACGAGGGAATATCAAAAGGAAGTTTTCCTGTTGGATTAAAATTACCAAAAATTATTTCTAATACAACTTCATCAAAAACACCAAAAACTCCTATTAAGCCATGGCTTAGTTTTTCAATTTCAGTAAGAATTGATGGTCTATTTAGGTCAACAACAGTGATAAGTTTACTTAATGAGGAATATTTTTTTAATTTAGATAAAATTTTCTCATCGTAATTCAAATCATTGTTTGGAAATATAGTGCTTAAAAAATTATCAATTGGCCTATCAATACCAGATGGCTGATTTCCATTAAAAACAGTTCTCAACTGAACGATGATATAATCAGAATCTTTAGGATCATCAGTAATTTCACAATATTTCTTTATTTCTTTCTTATCTAAACCATCAACAAAAATTTTAATATTCTTTTTAAGCGGCAAAATTTCTTTATTTTTATCAAATTGATTTTTTAGTAATACTATTGATTTTTTTTGAGCAGTTAAACCTTTTTTTATAAAGGTCTCTGTTCCAACTCTTTTAGCAACTAAATTCTCATCAACGAAAGGATTATCAAATAAACCTAACTCGAACTTGTTTATTAATATTTTTTTTACTGAATAATTAATCCTATCTTCAGATATTTCATTCTTTTTCACTAAATCAACAAGAAACTCAGGTGAGCTTTCGCCTCCATATTGATCTACACCTGCATCAATAGATTTCTTATATCTTTCTCTTAAGGTTAAGTCGCCAACGCCCCAATGTCGTCCAGTTATAATGCCCCAATCAGTGCATATAACTCCCTCATATCCAAGTTTATCTCTTAATAAATGGGTTAAGATATCTTTATTATAAGCCATTGCAACATTTTCGGAAGTTTGATCAACTGGAATACCATAATATGGCATAATGACCTTTAAATTATTATTAATAGCTCTCTTAAAAGGCTTTAAATGATATTCAAAATTATTTCCTGGGTAGACTTGATTTTGTCCTGAAAATAGATGAGGATCAAATCCTTCTTCCTGAGGACCGCCTCCAGGAAAATGTTTAACCATTGTCAAAACACTATTACTGTTAATCTTATTGCCTTGAAAACCATCCATATAAGCGATAGTAAAATCTGAAGAAAGATCAGCATTTGAACCAAAAGTACCAAAATTTCTTGACCATCTTGGCTCAGTGGCAAGATCAGACATAGGATGCAAAGCTGTTCTTAAGCCGACAGATAGATATTCTTCTCTAGCTATTTCAGCAAATTCTTTTATTATTTCAGGCTGTCTAGTTGCGGCAAAACCTAATTGCGATGGCCATTTTGAAAAACCTTTTAATGAAAAAGCGGCCACACCTCCTCCTCGTGGTACCTCATGAATTGGATCAGAACTTATTGTTAAAGGAATACCTAACCTAGATCTTTCGGCAATTTTCTGAAGTTGGTTTAATTTTTTTGCTAATTGCAAAGGGTTAGGTGAGCCGTATAAATTGTAATGTGTAATATTTTTCTTCAAAATTAATGATTCTGTTGTATCTCCTCTTCCGCTTGCGAGATTCATAATTTCAGAAATTGTACCACCATTAATAGAAATTGGAGGATGAAACATTTGCCCAGCCTTTTCTTCAATTGTCATTTTTTTTAATAAATCACTAGCTCTTTGTTCGGGGGTAAAATCAATGTTCTCATAAATTTCAATTTTGCCATTTTTATAGAGATCTCTATGTACTCTATTATTCTTAATTGTAGTTATAGGTTTTTTATAAATTGAAAAATAAATTTTTAACTTAATACAAAATAATTTTGGAATATTTAGCGCTATCTTAAAAAGAATTTTTATTATATCTAAAAAATTATTTCTTAATAATTTCATTTTTACAAACCTCTAAAGCACCTATATAGCCTAAATCTTTCTCGTTTATTAAGAAAACAGGAATATTTGATAAATATTTTTCCATCTTTTTGCTTTCTTCAAAAATATTCCTAAATTCTAAAAAATCATTATCCTTTAATAAACTTTCACTTAAAGATCCAGCTAGGTAAACACCCCCACTTGAACCAGTTATTAAAGCTGTATATTTTGCAAAAATGGCAAAAATCTTTAACAAAAGAATTTTAGTTTCATCACAAAAAGCGTCATTTGTAATATTATTTAGAATATCTTCATTACTGTAATTATGATCATAGTCTTGAGAGAGAAAACCATATATATATGAAATACCTTTACCTGATAACAAATCCTCAAAAGTAGCAATTCTTTTATTTTCTCTCTTAAAATCTTCCAATAAGTGTTGTATTTCATCACTCATGTTAGGAATATTAAGGTGCCCTGCTTCAGTAGCTATAGACTCCCCATTAATTAAAATTGATAACCCTAATCCTGTTCCAGGAATAATTAATATCTTTGGCCCTTGTGGAAAATTTTTATTGCTTCCAATAGATGTTAATTTGTTTTTTGGGTAATTATTAAGAGCATAACATTGCAATTGTACATCATTAAATAATCTTAAGCCTCTAGGAAAAAAACTTTTTTCCATTTCTTTTGCGTTAAAAGAAAAGTCTATATTAACAAAATTAATTTCATTACCAATAATTGGGGCAGCAACACCTAAAACACCTGAAAGATTTTCTCTAGAAATATTAAACTCATTTAAATAATGATTAAGAAGATCATCCAGGGTTTTAAAGTTACTAATTTTATATGAAGATTTATAAACTAAATCTTTGAAATCATTTACGATTGCTAACCTTGCATTTGTTGCACCTAGATCTGCTATTAAAGTATTAATTTTTTCCTCAACTTGTTAGAAAATATAATTATTTAATACTTATTATATACGAAATTGAGAGATGATATAAATAACTTATCCTTAGATTTTTTTTAAGGAATCGGTATAATGTAATTTGGTATTTGTTATGAAAAAAATTCTATCATATTTCTTTATTATTAATTTAGTTTTATTTGGTTTAATTGCTTGTGAAACAAGTGATAATTCTACAGGATTCTATACAGGTGATTCACTTGCTACAAAAAAGACTAATCAGGTTGAAGAAATTTCAGTTGAACAAGAAAAAGAACAAATTACTGAAAAAAAGACATTAGCTGAAACTAATAATACACTAATTGAAGAGTCTTCTGAAATAACCGAAGAAGAATTAGATTATAAATAATAAAATTAATTTGTGAGGTTATTTTGGAAATTGCCGTTATAGGATCTGGTATATCCGGTCTTTCAGCTTCATTGTTTTTATCTAAAAAGAATAATGTTACCCTATATGAAAAGAATGATTATTTAGGTGGACACACAAATACAAAAACAATCAAATATAAGGATAAAAGAATTAATGTTGATACTGGATTTATAGTTTTTAACAAGCTTAATTATCCTAACTTAATGAAATTATTTGATTTTCATAATGTTGCTTATGAAAATAGCGATATGAGTTTATCTGTATCAAATATAAATAATGGCATCGAGTGGTCTGGAAAAAGTATTAATACGATTTTTGCTGATCGAAAAAGAATATTTGATGTTAATTTTTTGAAATTTTTAATTGATATTTTGAAGTTTAATAAATTTGTTAAAAATAATATTGACGAATTGTCATTGGACAAACAACCATTGGGTGAATGGCTGAATAATAAAAATTTTAGTAAACAATTTCAAGAAAACTATATATTACCGATGAGTGCCGCTATATGGTCAATGAATTTCAATGATGTTTTAAATTACCCCATTTCTAATTTATTTAGTTTTTTTAATAACCATAGACTTCTACATGAAAAAAAATTGAGACCACAATGGTTAACGGTAAGTAATGGAAGTAAATCTTACATAGATAAAATATTGAAATCAGTTAACATCAATAAAAAATTAAACTCAAAAATCCAGAAAATAAATACTATTAATAATAAATTTTCTTTAATTGATATAAACGGAATTCAAAAAGAATATGATAAAATAATATTTTCTATTCATCCTGAAAAAATACTAGAAATCAAAAATGACTTCGACAGCAAAATAATTAATATCTTAAATCTATTTAAAGTAAGTAAGAATAAAGCTTATTTACATTGCGACACGTCCCTGATGCCTAAAAATAAAAAAGTATGGTCATCCTGGAATGTGTTTTCAAATAAAGAGACAAATAAAGTTTCATTAAGTTATTGGATGAATAAATTACAAAATATAGATAACAATTATCCGATCTTTGTCACATTAAATCCACTCCATTTACCAGATGAGAACAAAATCTTTGATATTATTGATTATGAACATCCAATCTATGATGGAAATGCAATTAATGGTCAGTTACAACTAGATATCATACAAGGATATAAAGATTATTGGTATTGTGGTGCATGGACAGGAAATGGTTTTCATGAAGCCGGTTTATCATCGAGTTTAATGATATCAGAACATTTAAATGGAGTTATACCTTGGCGTTAAAATCATTAATATTCGAGGGCCAGGTAATGCATAAAAGATACCATCAAAAGAAACATCAGTTTAAATATAATGTTTTTAATATGTTAATTGATATTGATGATTTAAAATATTTAGATAAGAAACTTTATCTTTTTTCATTCAATAAATTTAATATTTTCTCTTTTTATGAAAAAGATCATGGATTGAAGAATGGGACCCCTGTAAAAAAATGGGTTTTAGAAGTTATCTCAAAAAGTGATATCGACATTGAGGCAAAGAATTTAAAAATATATTGCTTATGTTACCCAAGAATATTGGGTTATGTATTTAATCCGATTACAGTATGGTCAATTTATGACAGGGAAGAACTTAAAATTTTAATTTATGAAGTTAGAAATACATTTGGAGAAGATCATTCTTATGTTTTTATTTTAGATGACGAAGAACAAAAATTAAATCATAGTAGAAAAAAACTATTTCATGTTTCTCCTTTTATTAATTTAAATGCAGAGTATAACTTTTCTACAGAAATAAATGAAGATTTTACTAGTATAATTATTAAAGAAAGCACAGATAAAAAACCATTATTATTAGCTTCTTTTAATGGAAAGTCAGTTGAATTAAATGACTTAAACTTGATAAAGATTTTTTTTAAATACCCCCTAATGACATTAAAAGTAATATTTGGAATACACTTTCATGCTTTATTTTTATACTTGAAAAAGGTAAAATTTGAGCCACATCCAAAAAATAAAATTGATGATATAAGTTTTAGTGATTGACAATTAATGTTTACGAAAAAATATATAAATAAAATTGGATCAAAAATAAAACAAGGGTCATTGAGAGTTGTATTTCCTAATAATGAAGAATTCTTATTTAAAGGAAAGGATGGGCTTCATGGTGAATTAATACTTAAATCTTATAAACCAATATTTAGAACAGTAGTAGGCGGTCATCTTGGCTTTGCCGAAAGTTATTTAAAAAATGAGTGGGATAGTCCAAATCTTGAAAATCTTTTGGAATTAATGCTTCAAAATTTACCTAATGAATTCAAAGCTAAAAGCAGTTTATATAAAATATATAATCGTTTTATTCACTTTTTGAGAGAAAATACAAAAATAAGAGCAAAAAAAAATATAGAATATCATTATGATATAGGTAATTCTTTTTATGAGATTTGGCTTGATAAAAGTATGACATATTCGAGCGCCCTATTTAAAAACGATAAAGAAGATCTATATAAAGCTCAGATAAATAAATATCAAAACTTAGTTGAACAATTAAATATCAAACCTCATCATAATGTTTTAGAAATTGGGTGTGGATGGGGTGGTATGGCTGAATATATTGGTAAAGAGCTTGGCTGTAACTACACAGGTATAACAATTAGCCCAAGTCAAAAAAGCTTTACAGAAGATAGAATTAAAAGAAATAGCTTCAAAAACTCGAAAGTTCATTTATGTGATTATAGAGATTTAAAAGGATCCTTTGATAGAATCATTTCTATTGAAATGATTGAAGCTGTGGGTGAAAAATACTGGGATACATATTTTTCAAAAATAAATGAAGTACTAAAAAAAGGGGGTTTAGCCGGAATTCAAATGATACTAATTGATAATAATCAATTTGATAACTACAGAAAATCTGTCGATTTTATACAAAAATACATTTTTCCTGGCGGAATGCTTCCCTCACATGAAAAGATTAGAGAAAGTTTTAATAAAAATGGTTTAACTGAGATATCAAATAATTCTTTTGGAAAATCTTATGCGAAAACTCTGAATATATGGAAGACTAATTTTAACAATTCCATAGATAAGCTTCTATCCAATGGTATGGATGGAAGTCTTCAAAGATTATTTAACTATTATTTTTCTTATTGTGAGGCAGGGTTTTCTAATGGACAAATAGATGTTGCCCAAAAAATAATTAAAAAAAATTAACTTACTTCTTCGGTCCCTTCACTAAGAACTGGGCCTGAATCTTGTCCCAGAGCATCTGGGTTTCTATCTACTAATTCAATAACAGCCATAGGGGCTGAGTCACCATATCGAAATCCAGCCTTTAAAACACGTGTATAGCCACCATCTCTTTCTTTGTATCTCTCAGAAAGCTCATCAAAAATTTTAGAAGTCCACTGTTTTTCAGGAAGAATAGAATATGCTTTTTTTCTTGATGCTAAATCACCCTTTTTACCCAATGTAATAAGTTTATCAACAAAAGGCGATAATTCTTTTGCTTTTGGTAAAGTTGTTTGAATTTGTTCATGCTTTATTAATGCTATGGCCATATTACCAAGCATTGCTTTCCGATGGCTTGAAGTTTTGTTAAGTTTTCTTTTTGATTTTAAGTGACGCATTTTTTTCCTAACTAAAACTTATCTGCAGCATGCTTCCTAGCTAATTCTTCAATATTTTCAGGCGGCCAATTTGGTATATCCATTCCAAGAGATAAACTCATTTCACTTAAAACTTCTTTAATCTCATTGAGAGATTTTCTTCCAAAATTTGGAGTTCTTAACATCTCGTTTTCAGACTTAAGGATTAAATCGCCAATATAAACAATATTATCATTTTTTAAACAGTTGGCGGATCTAACGGATAGCTCAAGCTCATCAACTTTTTTAAGAAGTGACGAATTAAATTCTAATTCATCATCACTTTCTTCAATAACTTCCTCTTCTGGTTCATCAAAATTAATAAAAGGATTAAGTTGATCAATTAAAATTCTAGCAGAAAAAGCAAGTGCATCCTCAGGCTTAACAGAGCCATCAGTTTCAATTGATAGAGATAATCTATCATAATCAAGGAACTCGCCTTCTCTGGCATTATCGACTTCATAAGATACATTTGTTACTGGACTATAAATACTGTCCACAGGAATCATGCCTATTGGATCATCCTCGTCTCTGTTTTCTTCGGCAGAAACATAACCATTTCCATTTTTAATATATAATTCCATTCTAAAAGAAATATTTTCATCAAGAGTGCACAAAACTAAATCAGGATTCATAACCTCAATATCATCAGATAAAGTTATATCACCAGCAACCACAACTCCGGGTCCTGTTTTTTCAATTGTAAGAATTTTACTGCCATTAAAATCAGCTCCAAATATTATCTTTTTAATATTTAACGCAATATCAATAACATCTTCTCTAACACCTGAAATTGATGAAAACTCATGTAATACACCATCAATTTTAAATCCATAAACTGCAGAACCTTGAAGTGAAGATAAAAGCACCCTTCTAAGGGCATTGCCTAAAGTTATTCCATATCCTCTTTCCAATGGCTCAACAACTAATGTGGATTTTTTTAGAGGATCTGAACCTGCCTCCATATTTACAACATTAGGTTTAAGTAATTCTCGCCAATTTTTTTCAATACTCAAATCAAATCCCCTTTAAAAAATAAAAAATTTTATAATTAAACTCTTCTTCTTTTAGGAGGTCTACAACCGTTATGAGGTATAGATGTTACATCCTTAATAGAAGTTATGGTGAAGCCAGTCGATTGAAGTGCCCTTAATGCACTTTCTCGACCTGACCCTGGCCCTTGTATTTCTACCCTTAGAGTCTTAACTCCGTGCTCCAAAGCTTTTGTTC
The DNA here is from genome assembly GCA_902533755.1 of uncultured PS1 clade bacterium. Lineage (GTDB taxonomy): Bacteria > Pseudomonadota > Alphaproteobacteria > MED-G09 > MED-G09 > AG-430-B22. The sequence goes on along the minus strand of CACANC010000008.1, from coordinate 25,519 downwards.
CTGCATCTTCAGCTGCCATTTGAGCTGCATAGGGGGTAGACTTTCTAGAGCCTTTGAAACCCATCAAACCCGCAGATGACCAGCTAATAGTATTACCATTTTCATCAGATATAGTAATCATTGTATTGTTGAATGTAGAATTAACGTGAGCTATTCCTGAAGAAATATTTTTCTTATTACGTCTTTTTACCCTCTTGTTTTCTTCAGTCATTATCTATTCCTTAAGCTGTTTTCTTTTTGCCAGCTATAGCTTTAGCAGGGCCTTTACGTGTTCTAGCATTAGTATGAGTTCTTTGCCCTCTAACTGGTAGACCCCTTCTATGTCTTAAACCTCTATAATTCCCAAGATCCATAAGTCTTTTAATGTTTGTTGAAATATCTCTTCTAAGTTCACCTTCAACTCTATATGAACCATCAATAATTTCTCTTATCTGAATTACTTCAGTCTCAAGAAGTTCGTTAACTCTTTTATCTTTATCAATTCCTGCTTTCTCACATATATTCAGCGCAGATTTATCACCTATACCATGAATATAGGTCAAACCTATAGAAACCTTTTTATTTGTGGGTATATTTACTCCTGAAATACGAGCCAATTAAGCCTCCAAAAAAAATACTATTCATAAAACTGATGAATTTGCGGATTATAGTCCTCAAATCCTTACAGTCAACCAACTAAATGTCATTATCCAAAAAATTTTCAATATCAAGTGAAACTTCATTTATAGTGTTCATCCCATTGATTTTTTTAAATTTTTTATTATTACTGTAATACTCAGCCAAAGGTGCTGTTTGAGCTTTATACTCATCCAATCTTTTAATTAGAACCTCTGATGTATCGTCAGCTCTCTTTTCTTTATTATTTTCTTTAGATCTTGAATCGATTCTTGAATGAAGAACCTCAAAATCAACATCTAAAAATAAAATTCTATCTATATTTCGATTAATATCTTTTAAAACTATATTTAGCGATTCTGCCTGAGCAATATTTCTTGGATATCCATCTAAAATAAAACCTAAATTACAATCACTTTGTGAAACTCTTTCTTTAATAACATCTAAAACCAAATCATCAGATACTAGCTCACCTTTGGCCATTATATTTTTTACTTTATTACCAAGATTAGTTTCATTTTTAACTGATTGCCTTAAAATATCGCCAGTAGATAGGTGGGGTATTGAAAGTTTACTTTGAATAAAGTTAGCTTGTGTACCTTTTCCAGAGCCTGGTGGTCCTAACAAAATAATTATCATGATTTTCTTCTTGAGGCTAACCTAGATTTTTTCAAAAGCCCTTCATATTGATGGGCAAACAAATATCCTTGAAATTGTGTCATTGTATCCATTGCAACATTAACAATAATTAAAATTGAAGTTCCTCCAAAATAGAAAGGTACAGAATATCTTGAGATTAAAAACTCAGGGAGCAAACAAACAAGAACAAGATATGTTGCTCCAACAACGGTAAGTCTACTTAAAATAAAATCAATGTACTCTGCTGTTTTTTCTCCAGGCCTTATGCCAGGTATAAAACCGCCCTGTTTTTTTAAATTATCTGCAGTATCTGAGGGATTAAAAACAATAGCAGTATAAAAATAACAAAAGAAAATTATTAAGCCTGCATAAAGAAGCATATATAAAGTTTGGCCTCTTCCTAGCATTGCGGTAATTGTATTCAACCAGCCTTGTCCTTCTCCAGTTGAAAAATTTGCAATTGTAATTGGCATTAAAAGTAAAGACGACGCAAAAATAGGTGGAATAACACCGGCAGTATTAAGTTTTAAAGGTAAGTGAGAATTATCACCACCGAACATTTTATTTCCTACCTGTCTTTTTGGATATTGAACAATTAGTCTTCTTTGAGCTCTTTCCATAAAAACAACAAAAGTAAGAATGATAATTACTAAAAAAACTAGACCTATGATCAATGCGCCTGAAATCGCTCCTTGCCTACCTAACTGAAGAGTACCAAATAAGGCGGCAGGTAATTCGGCTATAATACCAGCAAATATAAGAAGGGAAATTCCATTTCCTAACCCTCTAGATGTAATTTGTTCACCTAACCACATTAAAAAAATTGTCCCGCCGACTAATGTTATTACAGCTGATATTTTAAAGAAAAGACCTGGATCAATAACAACACCTGATGCACCTTCTAAGCCTACAGCTATTCCCCATGCCTGAATTGTTGCTAAAAAAACAGTACCATATCTAGTATACTGATTTATTTGCCTTCTTCCTTGTTCTCCACCTTCTTTTTTTAAATAATTAAGCCTTGGAACAACGGGCACAACGAGTTGTATAATAATAGACGAGGTTATGTATGGCATAATACCAAGGGATAAAATTGCCATTCTACCTACAGCACCGCCGGCAAACATATTAAATATTCCAATAATGCCTGATTGGTTTTGCTCAAATATTTGTCTTAAGGTATCAATATTAATGCCAGGCAAAGGTAGATATGTTCCTAAGCGGTAGACCAAAAGAGCCAGTAATGTGAACCAAATTCTTTTCTTTAATTCAGTTGCATTTCTAAATGCAGAAAAACTTATATTTGAAGCTAGCTGCTCCGCGACAGAGGCCATCTATGTTTCCTCCGCATCCTCAGTTACATTATCTTCAACCTGAGATTCAGTTTTATCTTCTATATTTTTAACTAAATCATTTTCAACAACATTATTGTCCTTTGAAATATCCTCTTCCTGTTTAGTATTATTAGTTTTTTTAGTTACTTTTCTATTTCTTTTTATTTTAGGTGTTTCAAGAATATTAATAGTGCCACCTAAGGATTGAATTAACTCAATTGAAGATTTTGTAGCTTTAGAAATTGATAAATTAATTTTGGATTTCAGATCACCCTTATTTAGCAATTTAAAACCATTTGGGCTTTTTTTAATTGCGCAAGATGAAATAAAATCAGATTCAGTTATTTCTTTATCAATTTTTAAAAGTCCATTATCAATATATGATTGAAGTTTACCTGTAGTAATCTCAGTATATTTCTTCTTAGTAAAATTATTAAATCCTCTTTTTGGTAAACGCATATGTATAGGCATTTGCCCACCTTCAAAGCCTTTAATAGCCACTCCAGATCTTGATTTTTGACCTTTATGACCTCTTCCAGCTGTTTTTCCTTTACCCGAACCTATACCTCTTCCAACTCTAATTCTAGATCGTCTTGATCCAGGGTTATCTTTTAGTTCATTTAATCTCATGATTAATCCTCTGAAGTAACTTCAACCAAATGGCTAACTTTATTTATCATACCTCTAATTGAAGGCGTATCATCTAATTCAACAGTTTTATGAAGTTTATTAAGACCCAGACCTACTAAGTTTTTTTTCTGATAAGGTTTTCTTCTAACTGAACTAGCAATTTGTTTTACTTTTATTTTTTTCATTTACCCCTCGCCAGTAACTTCTTCCTGATTTTCAAACTTAGATACAACTTCACTTACTTTTTTATTTCTTCTAGCGGCAACTTGTCTTGGACTATCGATTTTAGATAGAGCATCAATAGTAGCCCTAACCATATTATATGGATTAGATGAACCAATAGATTTTGCAACTACATCCTGTACACCTAAAACTTCAAAAACAGCTCTCATTGGACCACCAGATATTATTCCTGTTCCTGGAGGCGCAGTCCTTAAAATAACCTTACCTGCACCATGACGCCCTTCAATATCATGATGTAGGGTTCTACCCTCTTTTAAGGGAACTTTAATTAATGAACTTTTAGCAGAATCGGTAGCTTTTTTTACAGCTTCTGGAACCTCTCTGGCTTTACCATGACCAAAACCAACATGACCTTTTTGATTTCCAGCTACAACTAATGCTGCAAAACTGAATCTTCTTCCACCTTTAACAACAGTTGCAACTCTATTAATAAAAACTAATTTATCAATAAAATCACTATCATTATCTTGAAAATTTTTATCTTCTAAAGCCAAAATATTCTCCTAAAAAATTAGTCCTGCTTCTCTAGCTCCTTCAGCTAGAGCTTTTACTCTTCCATGATATTTATATCTACCTCTATCAAAGAAAATTTCCTTAATACCTGCATTAATAGCTTTTTTACCTATCATAGCGCCTACTTTAGAAGCGCCATTTATATCGCTTCCCTTTTCCTTAAAATCTTTATTTAGAGATGAAGCAGAAGCAATCGTTTTTCCCGAAACATCATCAATAATTTGTGCGTAGATATGTTTTGAAGATCTAAAGACTGTTAATCTACATTTATCTGTAGCTTTTTCTTTAAGATCTTTCCTAACACGGTTTTGTCGTCTTATGTCTTTATTTAACTTTGTCATTTAATTATTTCTTCTTGCCTTCTTTTCTAAAGATGTATTCATTCTCGTATCTCACCCCTTTACCCTTGTAAGGTTCAGGCGGCCTAAAAGCCCTTATTTCTGCAGCTACTTGACCAACTTTTTGTTTATCTATTCCACTTATTATAATTTCAGTTTGTGTTGGTGTTTCGATTTTAATACCATCAGGTGTTTCATAATTAACATCATGGCTAAAACCAAGTGATAATTGAATATTACTACCTTTCATTTGAGCCCTAAAACCAACGCCAGTAATCTCAAGTTTTTTGGAATAACCTTCACTAACTCCTATAACACTATTCGATATAAGGGTTCTTTGAAGACCCCAGTTTTTTGAAAAACCTTGATTATCTTCACCTTTGGTAACAGTTATTGTTTTATCGACAATCTCAATACTTGCCCCTTCAAATATTGGGGCTGAAAGCTCACCTTTAGGGCCAGTCAGTTTTATTTCATCTTGACCTAAATTAGCTTCTACATTATCTGGAATTTCTATAATCTTTTGACCTATTCTCGACATTACAACACACCAATTAAATTAAAAAACAGTACACAAAACTTCACCGCCAACATTATTATTTCTTGCTGACTTATCTGACATAACTCCTTTTGGAGTTGATAAAATTGAAATACCTAAACCATTACGAACAAGGCTCATTCCGCTAACTGAGGAATAGACGCGCCTACCAGGCTTTGACACTCTAGTAATCTCTCTAATTACTGGTTCACCTTCATGATATTTTAAATCGATTTGAACTTCAGATTTTCCATTTTCATAATCAGTAGTTGAAAAACCTCTAATAAAGCCTTCATCCTTTAAAACTTCTAATATGTTAATTCTTAGATTTGAACTTGGAGAATCTACAGTATTCTTACCACGCAAATGTGCATTACGAATTCTAGTAATCATATCTCCTATCGGATCATTTATATTCATTAGTACCTCACCAGCTTGATTTCACTACACCAGGTAGTTTTCCATGAGAAGCTAGCTCTCTTAGAGCTATTCTTGATAAACCAAATTTCCTATAAACTGCTCTTGGCCTTCCAGTTAAAGAGCATCTATTTCTAATACGTGATTTAGAGGAGTTCCTTGGTAGTTTGGATAGCTTTAATCTCGCTTCAAATCTCTCCTCAGCAGAGGATGTCTTGTCATTTGCAATAGCCAAAAGACTTGCTCTCTTTTCTTTGTACTTATTCCAAAGCTTTCTTCTTTTTAAATCTCTTTGAACTAAACTAACTTTTGCCATATTTACCTCTTTTTTAGTTTCCAAAAGGGAAATTAAAACCCTTTAATAATGCTAAAGCTTCTTCATCAGTATTGGCAGATGTAGAAATAATAACATCCATCCCCCATATATCAGTAACGGATTCATAATTGATTTCAGGAAAAATTATGTGCTCTTTAATGCCAAAAGCATAATTTCCATTTCCATCAAAGCTTTTATTATTTAATCCTCTAAAATCTCTAACCCTTGGCAGAGCAATATTAATTAATCTGTCTATAAACTCATACATAACTTTTTTTCTTAGAGTAACTTTAACTCCTACAGGTAAGCCTTCTCTTAACTTAAATCCAGCTATGGCTTTTTTTGCGATAGTTTTAACTGGCTTTTGACCGGAGATTAACTCTAAAGCATCAACAGCAGAGTTAATTTTTTTACTATCACTAACATTCTCACCAATTCCCATATTCAATACGATTTTATTAATCTTCGGTACTTCTAATCGATTTTGATAAGAGAAAGCATCAATTAAGTCTGTTATACCTTTATCATTATAAAGCTTTTGTAATCTTGGAATTTCAATTTCAGTCATTGATTAATTCTCCTGATTTCTTTGCAAATCTAGTAATTATGCCTTTTTTATTTTGCTTAAAGCCAATCTTAGTAGGTTTTTTGCTTTTTGGATCTATGAGCATTAGATTGGATTTATGTATAGGTTTTTCTTGATCAACAATACCTCCTTCATCCTCCTGAGAAGGTTTTTTATGTTTTTTTACAATATTAATTCCTTGGACAATAGCTTTATCAGATCCTAAAATTTGTATAATTTCGCCTTCTTTACCTTTGTCTTTTCCAGCTAAAATAAAAACCTTATCTCCTTTTTTTAGTTTTGAAGCCATTATATTACCTCCGGAGCTAGGGAAACAATTTTCATGAGATTCTTAGAACGTAACTCTCTTGTTACTGGACCAAAAATTCTTGTACCAATTGGTTCTCCTTGAGCATTAACAAGAACAGCAGCATTAGTATCAAAACGAATAGCGCTTCCATCCTGTCTTCTTATTTCTTTTTTTGTTCTTACAATAACAGCTTTAAGAACTTCACCTTTTTTTACCCTACCTCTAGGAATAGCTTCTTTTACTGAAACAACAATAATATCTCCCACACCAGCAGTTCTTCTCTTAGATCCTCCTAATACTTTTATGCACTGTACAAGTTTAGCTCCAGAGTTATCGGCTACATCTAATTTTGATTGCATTTGAATCATTGTTTATTCCTTAATACTAATCCTCTAACACTGTCCAAGTTTTCGTTTTAGAAATCGGACGGCACTCTTGAATTCTTACAGAATCACCGACTTTAAATTTATTATTCTCATCATGTGTTTTATATTTTTTTGAGCTTCTAACAGTTTTTTTGAAAAATGGATCAGAGAATCTTCTTTCCACTTTAACGGTAAGTGTTTTATCAGCTTTATCACTAATTACTATTCCTTTTAAAATTCTTCTAGGCATTTGATGACTCCATTTCTTTACTTTGAATATTGATAAAGGTTTTTGCTCTAGCTATATCCTTTTTAATTTTAGAAATATTTGAAGTATTGTTATTTTGTCCAGACATAATCTCAATTTTGAGATTAAATAATTCCTTTTTTAGAGCTTCTACATGATCTATAAGTTGATCTTTACTCATGTCTCTTATTTCTTTTTTCTTTTTTGCCATTATTTATTACCCTCACCAGGTCTCGTAATAATTTTTGTTTGAAGAGGTAATTTTGAAGAACCGAGATTCAGTGCTGTATGAGCTATATCAGAATTCACACCATCAATTTCAAACATTACTCTACCTGGTTTAACCCTAGCGGCCCAATATTCTGGAGTTCCTTTACCCTTGCCCATTCTTACCTCTGTAGGCTTTTTTGAAACAGGAACATCAGGAAAAATCCTTATCCAAACTTTACCAGCTCTCTTCATATGTCTTGTTATAGCTCTTCTCGCAGCTTCAATTTGACGAGATGTCACTCTTTCAGCTGTTAGTGCTTTTAACCCATAAGAACCAAAATTAAGAGTTGTACCGCCTTTTGCTTTACCTCTAATTCTGCCTTTGTGCGCTTTTCTATATTTTGTCTTTTTTGGTTGTAGCATTTAACTTATAGCCCCTTACCTTGTTCAAGAGTTTTATCTTCAGATTTATTATCTTTTGCAAATGGATTATTCTCCATGATATCGCCAAGATAAATCCAAACTTTAATTCCACAGATACCGTAGGTTGTATGAGCAGAAGCAACACCGTAATCAACATCTGATCTTAGAGTATGTAAAGGAACTCTTCCTTCTCTATACCATTCAGTTCTAGCAATTTCTGCACCGCCGAGCCTTCCACCACAATTAATTCTAATGCCTTTAGCTCCTAACCTCATTGCTGATTGAACAGCCCTTTTCATAGCCTTTCTAAAACCTACACGTCTTTCTAATTGTTGAGCAATGTTCTCGGCAACTAGAGTAGCATTTATTTCTGGTTTTCTAACTTCAACAATATTAACAACAACATCGGATGATGTTAGTTTTTGAAGTTTTTTTCTTAAGCTTTCTATTTCAGAACCTTTTTTTCCTATAATAAGTCCTGGTCTACCAGAATGAATAGTTACTAAACATTTTTTGTGTGGTCTTTCAATAACAACTCTTGAAATTGCAGCGTTCTTTAAATCTTTAAAGATCATCTTTCTCATATTCAAATCTTCCTTTAAGAGTATTGAATATTCATTTTTTCCAGCATACCAAGTAGAATCCCAAGTTCTATTGATGCCCAGTCTCATACTTATAGGATTAACTTTTTGACCCATTATTTTGTATCCTCAATATTTTGTTCTTTTAAAATTATAGTAAGCTGACTAAATGGCTTTAATATCTTTGCAGCTCTACCTCTAGCTCTAGCTCTCCATCTTTTCATGACCATATTTTTTCCAACAAAAGCTTCATCTACATATAATTTATCTATATCAAGAGCATGATTATTTTCTGCATTAGCTATAGCGCTCTCTAAAGTATCTTTCACCGTATTTGATATTCTCTTTTTTGAGAATTGTAAGTAAGAAAGAGCATCATCAACCTTTTTTCCTCTTATAGATTTTGCTTCTAGGTTAAGTTTATACGGACTAATTCTAATCATTTTACCTATAGCCCTTGATGTTGGTTTACTTAATTCTTTAGTTTTTTTACTCATTTAAGTTCTCTTTGCTGATTTATCAGCAGTATGTCCATAATAAGTTCTAGTAGGAGCAAATTCACCAAACTTATGACCTACCATGTCTTCAGTCACCAATACTGGGATAAACTTTTGTCCATTGTGAACCCCAAAATTTAAACCGACAAACTGAGGGAGGATAGTTGATCTTCTGCTCCAAATTTTTATAATATCTTTTCTTCCAGACTCTCTTGCTGCCTCAGCCTTTTTTAATACATAACTTTCTACAAATGGTCCTTTCCAAACTGATCTAGCCATAATTACTTTCTCTTCCTTCTTTGATGTCTACTTCTAACTATATATTTATCAGAACTCTTATTTGATCTTGTCTTTTTACCTTTAGTAGGAACTCCCCATGGAGTTACAGGATGACGTCCACCAGAGGTTTTACCCTCACCACCTCCATGAGGATGGTCAACTGGGTTCATTACAACACCTCTGACTGAAGGTCTTTTACCTTTCCATCTATTTCTACCGGCCTTAGCTAATTTTTGATTAGAATTATCTGGATTTGAAACAGCTCCAATTGTTGCATAACATTCAGCAGGTATAAGCCTCTGCTCACCAGAAGTAAGTCGAATAATTGCCATACCTTGATCTCTACCGACTAATTGGGCAAAAGTACCCGCAGATCTTATTAATTGACCGCCTTTGCCTGGTTTCATTTCAATATTATGAATAATAGTACCTATAGGAATTTTAGTCATAGGCAAAGAATTTCCTGGTTTTATATCTGAATTAGGTCCTGATGAAACTTTATCACCAACTGATAATCTTTGAGGAGCTATAATATACCTATACTCATCTTCATACTTAATAAGCGCAATAAAGGCAGTTCTATTAGGATCATATTCAAGTTTCTCTACTACTCCGACTGAATCAATTTTATCTCTTTTAAAATCGATTTTTCTATATAATCTTTTATGTCCACCTCCGCGTCTTCTTGATGTAATTCTTCCATTATTGTTTCTGCCAGATTTAGATGGTAAACCTTCAGTAAGTTTTTTTAATGGTCTATCCTTCGATAAAGAAGATTTATCTACTAAAACTAGACCCCTTTGCCCTGGACTTGTCGGTTTATATTGTTTTAATGCCATAATCGATTAAACAGAACCCATTGTATCAATGGTCTGACCTTCCTCTAAAGTAACAATTGCGTGTTTAAAATCTTTTCGTTTACCTTTAATATTTCTAAAGTTGGTAGATTTACCTTTTCTTCTAAGAGTATTTATAGACTTTACCTTAACTTTAAAAATTTCTTCTACGCTCTTTTTAATTTGTTTTTTATTTGATTTAATAGCTACTTTAAAAACAACTTTATTTGACTCAGATAATAGAGTTGATTTTTCAGTAACGACAGGACTTAATAATATATCATAATTACTTAAGCTCATTGACATCTCTCCAAAATATTATTTAAAGAGTCCTTAGTTATGATAAGTTTTTGATTATTAAGAATGTCGTAAACATTAATTCCATCAACTTTAAGGAATTCAATGTTTTTAATATTTTTTGCAGCCTTAACAAAAGGATTATCATTATCAAAATTATTAACAATCAAAGAATTTTTTAAATCAAGTTTTTCAATCTTGTCTTTTATAGACTTTGTTTTGGATAGATCTGAAAAATTTCCGTCAACAAGAATTAGCTCATTATTTTTAGCCTTTGCTGATAAAGCATGTCTTAATCCCAATTTTCTAATCTTCTTTGGTAGTTTAGTTGAATGATCTCTTACTTTTGGACCAAAGGCCGTGCCGCCACCTCTAAAAAGATTAACTTTTTTTGTTCTATGTCTTGCACCGCCAGAACCTTTTTGACGCATAATCTTTTTAGTGCTTCCAGTAATTTCTCCTCTACTTTTAGTTTTCCTTGTGCCTAATCTTTTTCTTGATAATTGCCAAGTTACAACTCTATGCAAAATATCTTTTCTCGGATCAAGTCCGAAAAACTCATCTTGCAGATCTTCTGAAGTTGTTTTTTCAGTTTCTATATTAATAAGATTAACTTTCATCTTTAACCTCTTCATCTGCTGGAGTTTCTTCTGCTGGAGTCTCCTCTACTGGAGTTTCTTCTGCTGGAGTCTCCTCTACTGGTGTTTCTTCTGCTGGAGTCTCCTCTACTGGTGTTTCTTCTGCTGGAGTTTCTTCATTTACATCATGACCTTTAACGCCAGCTGGCAAAGGTAAATCTTCTCTTAAAGGAATTTTTTTTGCATCATTTAAAATAACCCAGCCACCTTTTGATCCAGGAACAGATCCCTTTACGAAAATAAAACCATTTTCTGAGTCTGTTTTAATTATTTCAAGATTTTGAGTAGTCACGGTAGATGCCCCCATATGCCCGGCCATTTTTTTACCTTTAAATACTTTACCAGGATCTTGACACTGGCCAGTAGAGCCATGACTTCTGTGACTTATAGAAACACCATGTGATGCACGAAGCCCGCCAAAGTTATGTCTTTTCATAGCACCAGCAAATCCTTTACCTATTGAAGTTCCAGTAGCATCAACAAGCTGACCATTTATGAAATGTGAAGCTACAATTTCAGTACCATTATCTATTAGATTTTCAGGTGTAACTCTAAATTCAGAAAGTTTTAGCTTGGGTTCAACCTTGTTTTTCTTGAAATGACCTTTCATAGATTTAGATAACTTTTTATCTTTAATTTTACCTACTCCAATCTGTATAGCAGAATAACCGTTTTTTTCTTCAGTCATGGATGAAATAACATGACAGTTATCCAGATGAAGAACTGTTACTGGAATATGAGAACCATTGGAATCGAATATTCTACTCATTCCTAATTTTTTACAAATTAAACCTGTTCTCATAACTAAAACCTATAACTTTATCTCAACATCAACACCAGCAGCTAAATCTAGTTTCATTAAAGCATCAACTGTTTGAGGTGTAGGATCAATGATATCCATCAATCTTTTGTGAGTTCTAATTTCGAATTGTTCACGACTTTTCTTATCAATATGAGGACTCCTAAGAACCGTAAACTTTTCTATTCTTGTTGGTAATGGAATAGGGCCCTTTACATCAGCGCCTGTTCTTTTTGCAGTCTCCAAAATTTCTTTAGCTGAAGTATCTAGCACCCTATGATCATAGGCCTTTAATCTTATTCTTATATTTTGTTCTTTCACTCTACCCTCTTACTTTAAGCTAATTTTGAAATGATTTCTTCAGATACAGCTTTTGGAACTTCTTGATAATGATCAAATTGCATAGTAAAAACTGCTCTTCCTTGAGACATAGATCTTAAGTTATTTACATAACCAAACATATTCGCTAAAGGAACCATACTATTAATTACAGTTGAAGGGCCTCTAGTTTCAGTTCCGGACACTTGACCTCTTCTGCTATTTAAATCACCAATAATATCTCCTAAATACTCTTCTGGAGTAACAACTTCAACACTCATGATTGGTTCTAATAGTTTTATCCCGGCATCTTTACAGACTTCTCTAAAAGCAGCACGAGCAGCTATTTCAAATGCCATTACACTTGAGTCAACATCATGGTATGCACCATCAATTAATCTAACTTTAAAATCAATTATAGGGAAACCAGCTAGCGCTCCAGTCTCTTTTATACTTTCTATCCCTTTAGAAACTCCAGGAATATATTCCTTGGGAATATTTCCGCCAACAATTTCACTTTCAAAAGAGTATCCTTCGCCAGGATCAACTGGACTTACAACAATTTTTAATCTAGCAAACTGTCCGGCTCCTCCAGATTGTTTTTTATGAGTATAGTCAATTTCAGCTTCTTTAGATAATGTCTCTCTATATGCAACTTGAGGGGCTCCAACATTTGCTTCAACCTTAAATTCTCTTTTCATACGATCTACAAGAATATCTAAGTGAAGCTCACCCATACCGCTTATAACTGTTTGTCCAGATTCATCATCTGAAGCAACTCTAAAAGATGGATCCTCTTTTGCTAATCTTTGGAGTGCAATACCCATTTTTTCTTGGTCTGCTTTCGTTTTAGGTTCTACAGCTACTTCAATAACTGGATCGGGAAACTCCATTCGCTCTAATATAACCTGATCTTCAGCATGGCATAAAGTATCTCCGGTTGTAGTATCTTTTAACCCAACTAAAGCAACAATATCTCCAGCATATGCTTCTTTAATTTCTTCTCTAGAATTAGCATGCATAAGTAGCATTCTTCCAATTCTCTCTTTTTTTCCCTTAACAGTATTAATGAGAGTTTCACCAGATTTAATAACCCCTGAATAAATCCTAGCGAATGTAAGATTGCCGACAAAAGAGTCATTCATTACTTTAAAAGCTAATAATGATAACGGTTCTTCATCTGATGATTTTCTTGTTATTTCATCTTCAGAATCAGGGTTAATACCTTTAATAGCCTCGACATCAGTAGGAGAAGGCATAAAATCAACAACAGCGTCTAATAAAGGTTGTACGCCTTTATTCTTAAAAGCAGTGCCATTTAAAACAGGAACAAAGGATTGATTTAAGACACCAAGACGAATGCACTCTTTAAGGGATTCTTCTGATGGTTCATTTCCCTCAAGGTATTGTTCCATGACATTATCATCTTGTTCAACTGCCATTTCAACTAATGAAGTTCTATATTTCTCAGCTTCTTCTTTAAGCTCATCTCTAATATCTTTATATTCAAATTCAGCTCCAAGGCTTTCTTCTTTCCAAATAATTTCCTTCATAGTAATAAGGTCAATTAATCCCTCATAATTGCTTTCAGCTCCTATAGGAAGTTGAATTACTAGAGGGTTAGAACCTAATCTATCTTCGATCATTTCAACACATCTATAAAAATCAGCACCAATTCTATCCATTTTATTTACAAAACACATTCGTGGAACACTATATTTATTTGCTTGTCTCCAAACAGTTTCAGATTGTGGCTCAACACCTGCAACCGAGTCAAAAACAGCTACTGCACCATCAAGAACCCTCAAAGATCTCTCAACTTCTATAGTAAAATCAACATGTCCGGGTGTATCAATAATATTAATTCTTTTATCTCTCCAGTAACAAGTAGTAGCAGCAGATGTAATTGTAATACCTCTTTCCTGCTCTTGCTCCATCCAGTCCATAGTTGCAGCTCCATCATGAACTTCGCCAATTTTATAACTTTTACCAGTATAATATAAAATACGTTCAGTAGTTGTCGTTTTACCGGCATCAATATGAGCCATAATTCCAATATTTCTATAATCATTTAATGGTGTTGAACGACTCATAACTAACCTTTTCTACCAACGATAATGTGCAAAAGCTCTATTAGCTTCAGCCATCTTATGTGTATCTTCCCTTTTCTTAACTGAATTACCTTTGTTATTAGCTGCATCAATTAATTCTGAAGATAAACGGTCTCCCATAGTATCTTCACCTCTAGATCTTGCTGAAGATATTATCCATCTTATTGCAAGAGCCTTTCTTCTGTCTGGCCTCACTTCAACTGGAACTTGATATGTTGCGCCACCAACTCTTCTTGATCTTACTTCAATAGCCGGCATAACATTTTCTATTGCATCATGAAAAACTTTTACTGGGTCAGTTTTTAATTTATTTTCAATTTTATCTAATGCTCCATAAACAATTTTTTCAGCAACTGACTTTTTACCATCAATCATTAAATTATTCATGAATTTAGAAACAACAAGATCACCAAACTTAGGGTCAGGAAATATTTCTCTTTTTTCAGCTCTTCTTCTTCTAGACATTTATTCCTTCTCCCTAATAAATTATTTAGGCCTTTTTGTTCCATATTTAGATCTTCTTTGTTTTCGATCTGCAACACCTTGGGTGTCTAAAACGCCCCTTAATATATGATATCGAACACCAGGAAGATCTTTTACTCTTCCACCACGAATTAGGACAACTGAGTGTTCTTGTAAATTATGTCCTTCACCTGGAATATAGCTAGTAACCTCAAAACCATTAGATAATCTTACCCTAGCTACTTTTCTTAATGCAGAATTAGGTTTTTTTGGAGTTGTTGTATAAACCCTAGTGCAGACACCTCTTTTTTGAGGGCATGACTCCATTGCAGGAACTTTATTTAATTTTTCAACTTTAGCTCTTCTTTTACGAACTAATTGATTAATAGTTGGCATAACAAAACCTCAATATCCATATTAGGATATAATTAACAAATAAAAAGCGAATGGCGACAGTGTTTAGGAAACCTACGACCTGCCATAAGCAGTGCTTTAGTAGCTTTCCTCAGGTAATCAGTCAACAAAAAAATTAATTTTTAAGAGGCTTCTTCTTCAATTAACTCTGAGCCTTCAGGCCTTTTATCAATTAACTCCTGATCTCTTGCTCCAGCTTCGTTTTCAAGTCTTCTAATTGAACTGCCAGTACCAGCAGGAATTAATCTTCCAACTATAACATTTTCCTTTAAACCAATTAAATGATCAGATTTTCTATTCACGGCAGCATCTGTTAAAACTCTTGTTGTTTCTTGGAAAGAAGCTGCTGAGATAAATGACCTTGTGTGCAGAGATGCCTTAGTTATACCTAAAAGCAATGGCTTATACTGTACTGGTTCTTTTTTCTCATCTAGTAGCTTTTCATTGATTTCTTCAACTTCTATTTTATCGAGTTGTTCGCCTTCAAGATAAGCGCTATCGCCAGATTCTAAAACCTCAACTTTTTGGAGCATTTGCCTAGTAATAACCTCAATATGTTTATCATTAATCGTTACGCCTTGAAGTCTGTAGACATTTTGAACCTCATCTACAAGATAGCTTGCAAGTGATTCAAGTCCAAGTATTGATAAAATGTCATGTGGAGCAGGATTACCATCAATTAAATAATCGCCTTTTTCAATAATATCTCCATCTTGAACTGATATATGTTTACCTTTAGGTATCAAATAACTTGCTTCATTTTCTTCTTCATTTGTAGGATGAATAACTATTCTTCTTTTGTTTTTATAATCTCTTGCAAATTCTACAGTTCCTGTAACCTCAGCAATTACAGCATGGTCTTTTGGTCTTCTTGCTTCAAAAAGTTCTGCTACCCTAGGTAGACCACCAGTAATATCTCTTGTTTTTGCTCCCTCAGTTGGAATTCTCGCAATAACATCGCCAGCATTTACTTTTATTCCATCATTTACAGAAATAATAGCATCTACTGACATAAGATATCTTGCTTCTCTACCAGTGATATTAGATGCAATATCCCCTTTTTCATCTTTAATTAGTATCGATGGTTTTAAAGATGCTGATTTTGAAGAATTTTTCCAATCAACTACGACTTTTTGCTTAATGCCGGTAGATTCATCAGAAATTTCACTTAAACTTATTCCTTCAGTTAAATCTTCAAAATGCACCACACCAGAAGATTCAGTTATAATTGGAATTGTATAAGGGTCCCATTGAGCTAATCTATCACCTTTTTTGATTTCTTGCCCATCTTCTACAAGTAATTGACTACCATATGTGAGTTTGTGCTTTGATCTCTCGTTTCCAAATTCATCAATTACGGAAACATTAGTAGTTCTTCCAATAATAATTTTTCTTTTTTCAGAGTCTTCTAACATATTTAAATCATCAATCTTTATCTTACCATCAACAGTTGCTTCAACGTAAGATTGGTCCATAACCTGAGCCGTGCCTCCAATATGGAAGGTTCTCATTGTTAACTGAGTGCCTGGTTCACCAATAGACTGGGCGGCAATAACGCCCACAGCTTCACCAATATTAACTGGCGTGCCTCTAGCCAAATCACGGCCATAACACTTTGCACATACACCATTTTTTGTTTCACATGTTAAAACTGATCGAATTTTAATCTCTAAAAGATTAGCATTATCAATTAAAGGTAGATGTTTTTCTTCGATAATCTCATTCTTTTTAACTATTGTTTCATTTGCTGCTGGATCAATGACATCTTCGCAAGGGACTCTTCCTAAAACTCTATCTGATAACGAAACCATTTCTTCTCCAGACTCAATTACTGGTTTAATAATTAAGCCCTCTGAAGTTTCACAATTCTCTTCAACAATTATACAATCCTGCGCAACATCAACAAGCCTTCTTGTTAGGTATCCTGAATTAGCGGTTTTTAGTGCTGTATCTGCAAGGCCTTTTCTTGCGCCATGAGTAGAATTAAAATACTCAAGCACATTCAAACCCTCTTTAAAGTTTGAAATAATTGGTGTCTCGATAATCTCACCTGATGGCTTAGCCATAAGACCTCGCATACCGGATAATTGCTTCATTTGTGCCGCAGAACCTCTAGCTCCTGAATGAGCCATCATATATATTGAATTAATTGGATCTTCTCTTTCAGTATCTTTATTAATTTGAGATGAAGAAATTATATTCATCATTTTATCTTCAACTTTATCAGTACATTTTGCCCATGCATCAACAACTTTATTGTATTTTTCGCCTCTAGTTATAAATCCATCAATATATTGTTGTTCGAATTCCTTAACTAACTCATTAGTATCATTAATTAGGTTAACTTTTTCTTCAGGAATAATCATATCATCTTTTCCAAATGAGATACCTGCGTTACATGCATGTTTAAAGCCTAACTTCATAATATGATCACAAAAAATAACAGTTTCTTTTTGACCGCAATGTCTATAAACATCATCTATCATTCTGGAAATTTCTTTTTTTGTTAAAAGTTTATTCACAATTTCAAATGAAATATTTTCATTGTTAGGTAATTCTTTAGAAATTAGAACCCTTCCAGGTGTTGTATCGAATTTTTTATAATCATCTTCAGTGTTAAACCTAAAACTTATCTTCGTATGAAGAGTTATAATTTTGTTCTCTAATGCAAATTCAATTTCGTTTATATCATCAAAATGCCTTCCTTCACCCGGCTCATTTTCTTTCATTTGAGATAAATAGTACAAACCCAAAATAATATCTTGACTAGGAACAATAATTGGATCTCCATTTGCCGGATGTAAAATATTGTTTGTAGACATCATCAAAACTCTTGCTTCAAGTTGAGCTTCTAATGATAAAGGTACATGCACGGCCATCTGATCTCCGTCAAAATCAGCGTTAAAAGCTGCGCAAACAAGGGGGTGTAGCTGTATTGCTTTACCCTCGATAAGAACTGGTTCGAAAGCTTGAATTCCAAGCCTGTGAAGGGTTGGAGCCCGATTTAATAATACTGGATGTTCCCTGATGACTTCTTCTAATATATCCCAAACCTCAGGTGTTTGTTTTTCAACCATTCTTTTGGCTTGTTTTACTGTCGATGAAATTCCTAAAGATTCAAGTCTTGAATAAATAAAAGGTTTAAAAAGCTCTAATGCTAATTTCTTTGGTAAACCGCATTGATGTAACTTCAACTCTGGCCCGACTACAATTACAGACCTTCCTGAATAATCCACTCTTTTACCCAATAAATTTTGTCTAAATCTACCCTGCTTACCTTTTAACATATCTGAGAGAGACTTTAGCGGTCTTTTGTTAGATCCAGTTATTACTCTTCCTCTACGTCCATTATCAAATAATGCGTCCACAGACTCCTGAAGCATTCTTTTTTCATTTCTTATGATGATATCTGGCGCTCTCAAATCCATTAATCTTCTTAATCTGTTGTTTCTATTAATAACTCTTCTATAGAGATCGTTTAAATCAGATGTAGCAAATCTTCCTCCATCTAGAGGAACAAGCGGTCTAAGTTCAGGAGGAATTACTGGAATAACTTTCAAAATCATCCATTCAGGTTTGTTACCTGAAACTTTAAATGCTTCTACAACTTTTAATCTCTTTGCCAATTTTTTTGGTTTTAATTCACTTGTAGTTTCTTTTATTTCTTTTCTGATTGATTCACTTAATTCTTCTAAATCTAGCTCTTCGAGAAGCAATCGAATTACTTCAGCACCTATACCAGCTTTAAAGTTATCAGCTCCAAATTCATTTTGAGCATCAATAAATTCATCCTCAGTTAATAGTTGAAGTTTGTCGAGCGGTGTTAAGCCTGGATCTAGTACAATAAAACTTTCAAAATATAATACTTTTTCAAGATCTTTAAGCATCATATCTAATATTAAACCAATTCTACTTGGTAATGATTTTAAGAACCATATATGCGCAACTGGGGAAGCTAATTCAATGTGGCCCATTCTTTCCCTTCTAACTTTTGATAAAGTAACTTCTACTCCGCATTTTTCACATACAATTCCTTTAAATTTCATTCTTTTGTATTTGCCGCATAGACATTCATAATCTTTAACAGGACCAAAAATTCTCGCGCAGAAAAGTCCGTCTCTCTCTGGCTTAAAAGTCCTATAATTAATTGTTTCAGGTTTCTTTATTTCACCATATGACCAAGATAATATTTTCTCAGGACTAGCTATCCCAATTCTTATATGGTCGAATTGTTGAGTTGCTTTATTCTGATTAAAAATATCTAAAACTTCTTTATTCATTTTATTTCACCTAATTAAATAATTTAACTATATCTAGCTTAATTCGTCTTCTTGTAGTTCAACATTTAGACCTAAAGAACGCATTTCTTTAACAAGCACATTAAAGCTCTCGGGAACGCCAGCTTCAAAGTTTTCTTCACCACGAATTATCGATTCATAAACCTTAGTTCTACCTGCAACATCATCAGATTTTACTGTTAGCATTTCTTGTAGTGTATAAGCTGCGCCGTATGCTTCTAACGCCCACACTTCCATCTCACCAAATCTTTGACCGCCAAATTGTGCTTTACCTCCCAAAGGTTGTTGAGTTACAAGGCTATATGGTCCAACTGATCTTCCATGTATTTTATCATCAACGAGATGATGCAACTTAAGCATATAAATGTACCCAACAGTCACAGGTCGATCAAACTTCATGCCAGACCTACCGTCATAAAGATAAACTTGGCCAGAGTTACTTAAACCTGCTTTATCGAGTAAATTAACAATGTCAGCTTCTCTTGCGCCGTCAAATACAGGAGTTGCCACAGGAACGCCTTTCTTAAGTGTCTGTGCAAACTCAATAAAATCTCCATCTTTAAGTTTATTAACTCCTTTATCGTCATAAATATCCTTAATGACATCTTTTACATTCCCTATATTCATGCTCTCTTCATATTGATTTAAAGCATCAGAAACTTTTTTTCCTAAACCAGCACATGTCCATCCAAGATGAGTTTCTAAAATTTGTCCAACATTCATTCTACTAGGAACACCAAGCGGATTTAAAACAACATCAACAGGTGTTCCATCTTCAAGATAAGGCATATCCTCTACCGGTAAAATTCTTGAAATTACACCTTTATTACCATGTCTACCTGCCATTTTATCGCCTGGCTGCAGTTTACGCTTAACGGCAACATAAACTTTAATGCATTTCATAACTCCAGGAAGCAAATCATCTCCTCTACTTACCTTATCAACTTTATCTTGAAATTTCTCCTCTATCAGATTTCTAGCGCTATCATATTGAAGTCTTATCTCTTCAACTTCTTTTTGATTATTATTGTTTTGTAAAATAAAATCCCACAGTGATTTATTTGAGGAAGAATCTAAAATATCTTGAGTAATTTTTATTCCTTTTTTATTTATATTTGGCCCAGATAAAGCAACTTTATTAAGTAAAAAATCTTTTAATAAAGAATAGATATTTCTATCTAAAATATGTATTTCATCATCTCTATCAATCGATAATCTCTCAATTTCTTCTTGTTCAACAGCTAGCGCCCTTTCGTCTTTTTCAATACCATGTCTATTAAAAACCTTAACATCAACAACTGTTCCATTAGTTCCAGGTGATAATCTTAAAGAGCTATCTCTTACATCAGAGGCTTTTTCACCAAAAATTGCTCGCAATAACTTCTCTTCAGGCGTAATTGGACTTTCTCCTTTTGGCGTTACTTTTCCAACCAAAATATCGCCAGGTTTAACTTCAGCGCCTATATAAACAATGCCTGATTCATCTAGATTTCTTAGAGCCTCTTCACCGACATTTGGAATGTCTCTTGTTATATCTTCAGAACCTAGCTTTGTATCTCTGGCCATAATTTCAAACTCTTCAATGTGAATAGATGTAAAAACATCATCCTTGACAAGTTTTTCAGAAAGCAAGATTGAGTCTTCAAAGTTATATCCATTCCATGGCATAAAAGCTACTAGGACATTTTTACCAAGAGCCAGCTCCCCTTTGTCAGTTGAAGGACCATCTGCAATTACCTCGCCTTTTTTAATCTTATCACCAACCCTAACAAGAGGTTTTTGATTGACGCATGTAGATTGATTTGATCTTTGAAATTTTTTCAAATTATAAATTTCAACACCTAAATCATCTTTCTCGAGATCGCTGTCGGATCTAATAACAATTCTTTGAGAATCTACTTGGTCAACAATACCATCCTTCGAAGCAACTAATGCCGCTCCAGAATCACTTGCTACAAGACCTTCCATACCAGTTCCCACCAAAGGAGCTTCATTAGTTAATAAGGGCACTGCTTGTCTCATCATATTTGAGCCCATTAATGCTCTATTAGCATCATCGTTTTCCAAAAATGGTATCAAAGATGCAGCAACTGATACTGTTTGTTTTGGACTGACATCCATAAAATCAACTGATTCAGGTCCAACCAAATCAAAATCACCATCGTGCCTGCAATTTATTAGATCACTAATCAGCGATCCCTTTTCATCAGACGGTTCATCAGCTTGGGCAATTCTGTACCTTCCTTCTTCAACAGCAGATAAATATACTATTTCATTAGTTTTCTTTCCATTTTCAATCTTTAGATATGGACTTTCAATAAAACCATATTTATTAACCCTAGCATATGTAGCTAAAGAATTAATCAGGCCAATATTTGGCCCTTCAGGAGTTTCAATTGGGCATATTCTACCATAATGAGTTGGGTGCACATCTCTAACTTCGAAACCAGCCCTTTCTCTTGTAAGACCTCCTGGACCAAGAGCGGAAACCCTTCTTTTGTGTGTAATTTCAGAAAGAGGATTTGTTTGATCCATAAATTGAGATAACTGAGAGGAACCAAAGAATTCCCTTATAGATGCTGCAATAGGCTTTGCATTAATTATGTCTTGAGGCATGACTGTATCAATATCAATAGAGCTCATTCTTTCTTTAATTGCTCTTTCCATTCTAAGTAGACCTATTCTAAACTGATTTTCCATCAATTCACCAACAGATCTTACTCTTCTGTTACCAAGATTATCAATGTCATCGATATCACCTTTACCATCTCTTAGGTCAACAATAGTTCTTAAAACATTAGCAATATCATCTTTTGTTAGAGTTCCGTGGTCATCTGGAGTATCAAGATTTAGTCTCATGTTTATTTTAACTCTCCCAACATCAGATAAATCATATCTATCACTATCAAAAAACAGACTGGTAAATAGATTTGTTGCGCTTTCAACAGTTGGAGGTTCTCCTGGTCTTAATATTTTATATATTTCAAAAAGCGCAGATGTTTTATCAAAAGATTTATCAACTGCTAAAGTATTTCTAACGAATGGACTAAAATTTACATTATCGATTAGAAGAACTGGTATTTCATCAATTTTTTCAACTTCAAATAATGCCAATAACTCCTCAGTGATCTCATCACCAGCTTCAGCAAAAATTTCACCAGTAGAAAAATTAACAATATCTTCAGAAATAAATTTTCCTAATATTTCTTCATTTGAGATATATAAATCTTTAACTTTATCATTTTGATCAAGAGTTCTTTTTGTGATTTTCTTTCCTGACTCAATAATTACTTTATTATTTTTTGCATCAATTAGATCGTATACAGCCTTAGAACCTTTTAAATTTTCTGAAATAAATGATTTTTTCCAACCATCTTTTTGTCTTTTATGAACTTCATTTTTATAAAATAAGGATAGAATTTCTTGAGAATCAAAACCTAAACTATAAAGAACAGTTGTGGCAGGAAATTTCTTTTTTCTATCTATTCTTGCATTAAGAATATCTTTAGCATCAAACTCAAAATCAAGCCAAGAGCCTCTGTATGGTATTATTCTTGCTGCATATAGAATCTTACCAGAAGAGTGTGTTTTTCCCTTATCGTGATCAAAGAATACTCCTGGACTTCGATGCATTTGAGATACAACAACTCTCTCAGTACCATTAATAATAAATGTTCCATTACTGGTCATCAGCGGAAGATCGCCCATGTAAACATCTTGTTCTTTTACATCTTTTATTGATCTGGTTTCATTCTCTTCATCAACATCATAAACTATAAGTCTAAGAGTTACCTTAAGTGGGGCAGCATATGTAAGGCTTCTTTGGATACATTCGCCTGTGTCAAATTTTGGTTCATCAAATGAGTAAGATATATATTCTATTGTAGATGACTCTGAATAGTCATGAATAGGAAACACGCCTCTAAATACATTTTCTAAACCTTTATTTAACCTTTCATCATGCAAAATATTTTTTTGCAAGAATAGATCGTAAGATAACCTTTGAATGTCAATTAAGTTAGGCATTTCTGCAATAGTTTCAATTCTTTGAAAAGATTTCCTTATTCTTTTTCTAGCATTAAAATTTTCTGTCATATTAATAAGACCCTTATTTATGATATATTTCTGAAAAGAACTATTTAAGTTCTACTTTTGCACCTGCAGCTTCTAATTTCTCTTTAATTTCGTTAGCTTCATCCTTAGGAACATCTTCTTTAATGTCTTTTGGTGCAGATTCAACTATGTCTTTTGCTTCTTTTAAGCCAAGGCCGGTAGCAGTTCTAACTTCTTTAATGACGTTAATCTTCTTATCGCCCACATCAGTAAGAACAATAGTAAATGAATCTTTTTCTTCAGCAGCATCTCCTCCCGCTTCACCTCCAGGTGCAGCAGCAGCGACAGCAACTGGTGCAGCAGCAGAAACTCCCCATTTTTCTTCAAGAATTTTTGATAACTCTGAAGCTTCAAGAACAGTTAAATTTGATAATTCTTCAGCAATTTTTTCTAAATCAGCCATTTTTTTTCTCCTAATAAGTTAAATTAAGCGGCCTCACCACTTTGACTTTTAGCACTTAACACTTGAGCAATTTGTTCTCCAGGTTTATTAACAATTCCAGCAATTTTTGATGCAGAAGAAGTTAAAGAACCTATTATTTTAGCCCTTAATGTATCAAGACTCGGTAGTGATGCCAGTTTACTAATAGTCTCTTTGTCAATAATTTCACCATCCATAAATCCACCTACAACTGATAGATTTTCATTATCTTTTGTAAAATCAGAAATTATTTTTGGTTGTGAGGTTAATTCTTCAGAAAAAACTATCGCCAAGGGTCCATTAAAATATTCTGAAAGATCTTTTAGTTTAGTGTCATTAACAGCAATTTTTGCTAAACTATTTTTAACAACTTTAAAAGTGCTTCCAGCTTCCCTTAATTGACTCCTTAAGCTAGTAATTTCATGAACAGATAACCCATTATTATGAGTTAAAATAAAAAAGCTAGACTCATCAAATTTTTTTGTTAAATCTGAAACAACTTTCTCTTTTGCTACTCTATCCATTTTTAACCTCCAAATTCCTTAAAAGGAAATTATTAACAAAAGGTTTACTACTGAGCAAACCAGGCTGTCCTTTTTGTCTCGTATGGGCAAATTTATTAAGCTCAAGACACCCATAGTCTAGGACAGTTTGTGCATTAAAATGCACTTGAAACAAAAGTTTAATTAAAAACTCCTGTGTCAATTCTTAATCCAGCTCCCATCGTAGAGCTTAAAGATACTTTTTTTATAAATACTCCTTTAGCAGCGCTAGGCTTATCCTTTTTAACTGCCTTAACAAACTCAATAACATTGGCATTTAAGTCCTCTTTAGAAAAACTAACCTTACCAACTCCAGCATGAATAATTCCTGCTTTATCATTTCTATATTCTACTGAACCAGCTTTTGCAGACTTTACAGCATCTGCTATATCATTTGTAACAGTGCCTATTTTAGGATTAGGCATTAGCCCTTTTGGTCCAAGAACTTTTCCTAACCTTCCGACAAGAGGCATCATATCAGGTGTTGCAATACATCTTTCGAAATCAATATCACCTGAGGAAATTTTTTCAACTAAATCTTCAGAACCAACTATATCCGCTCCAGATTCTTCAGCTTCTTTAGCCTTATCTCCTTTGGCAAATACAGCTACACGAAGATCTTTACCTATTCCACTAGGTAGATTAATAACTCCACGAACATTTTGATCAGAGAATGTAGGATCGATATTTAAATTTACAACAATATCAACTGTTTCATCAAATTTAAGATTAGAAGATTTTTTTATCAAATCTATCCCTTCATCAAGTGTATAGACTTTGTCAGGGTCAATATTTTCAGAAATTTCATTATATCTTTTACTTCTTGAGCCCATAATTATTTAACCTCTAATCCCATGGATCTAGCGGAACCCTTTACAATATTCACTGCAGCATCAATATCATTGGCATTTAAATCTTTTATCTTTACCTCAGCAATTTCTTTACATTGAGCTAAAGTTACTGAACCGCAGGTCTCAGAGCCAACATTACCCGCACCTTTATCAATTTTTGCAGCCTTCTTTAATAAATAACTTGTCGGAGCAGTCTTTATAACGAAATCAAAAGATTTATCAACATAAATAGTTATTGTTGTAGGAAGAGGAGTACCTTGTTCTTCATTTTGTGTTTTAGCATTAAATGCCTTACAAAAATCCATTATGTTTAAACCTCTTTGACCTAAAGCTGGGCCAATAGGTGGTGATGGACTTGC
>CACANC010000007.1 GCA_902533755.1 uncultured PS1 clade bacterium | reverse complement strand
CTACTATAACGGAAATGACGCAAATATTGATTTTTCAGTAGCTCTCGCGTACTCAGGTGATATTCAAATTGAGCTAATTAAACAGCATTGCGAGACACCATCAATTTATAATGAGTATGTAAAGAATAAAAAAAATACCGTTCATCACTTTTGCACTTTCTCAAAAGATATAAATAAGGACATTAAGGTCTTTGAAGATTCTGGTTATAAAAATGTTCAAGGTGGTAGAACTCAAGATGGGGGTAGTTTTGCCTATTTAGATAAAGAAAATAACTTCGGAGCAATATTAGAAATTGCTCAATTATCTGAGGGTGGATACGCTATGTTTGATATGATAAAAAATGCCTCAAAAAAATGGGATGGTAAAAATGCCATCATGGATATAGGTGAAATTTCAATATGATTCTTTGGCTGGGGCGGTAGGATTCGAACCTACGCATCGCGGGATCAAAACCCGCTGCCTTACCGCTTGGCTACGCCCCAACAGTTATAAACTTTTTAACCCTGTACTCATATATTATGCAAGTTCTTTATAAGAAAAAATTAATTACAAAATAATATAAACTTTACTTCTCAGTATTTATATGTCGAAATATATTTTTACTTTAATGGAGGGCAAAATAATGACTGAAGTAGAAATATATAATCAATTGAGTTTATCGTTAAATACAACTGCTTTATTTGGTTTGGTATGGGCATTTTTATTATGGGTTGCAGGTAGATCTGCAAGTGTTGCTCTAGAAAACAATGCGGGCATTTTAATGAAGATTGCTGTTACCGTATTTGGTTTAGTTAGCTTATATCAATTTAATGTAGCTTTAAGCTGGGTTCGATTTAATTTTGAAAGTGCTGCACACAGTCTTGCAGTTCTTAAAGCAAACGGGGCTGATGTTTCAGCAAGAGCAGATTCTTTTATTAGTACTGCTAATGGCTCTACAGAAGTACCGGCATTTAATTTAACCCCTGATTTACTAGGAATTTTATTTCTTCTATCTGTAGGATATTTAATTATTGGTAGATTATGGATTGGTCATAAATAAGTGTGATATAAATACATCAATTTATTAAAACGGCTCATTTGGGCCGTTTTTTTTATCATTATCTAACATTACTAATGGAAATTAAATTTTATATATTTTTATTTGAAATTAGCAAAAAAATAGGCACTATTATTAATCAAAATAATTACAAAGGGGAGGATTTATGAAAAACTTTAGTAATTTAATATATGTATTTGCAACTTTTTTAATTGCAACTACTTTTAGTACAGCAGGTTATTCTCAAGATGAGGGTGGATCAAGTCTTCAAATTGAAGAAATAATTGTGACAGCTCAAAAAAGAGAGCAATCTGCACAAGATGTTCCTATATCAATTACAGCTATGGACGAAGAACTTCTAAGCTCAACAATTAGAAATATTTCAGATGTTACTGGATATGCTCCTAATGTTGTTCTTGGTGGTGAAGGTCGTAGAGGTGGAGCTACAGCTATACAAATTAGAGGTATTGCTGCTGCTACTAATACTGATAACACTTTTGACTCACCAATTGCCGTTAATGTTGACGGTGTTTATCTAGGTCAGAATGCTGGATCATTATTAGATAACTTTGATATGGAAAGAATTGAAATTTTAAGAGGTCCACAAGGTACTCTTTTTGGTAAAAATACAACTGGTGGTGTGATAAATGTTATCAGAACTCGTCCAACTGGGGAGTTTGGTGGTAAAGTAAAAGCAACTATCGGTGAAGATGGACGTCAAGAATTAAGGGCTGTAATAAATACTAAATTATCAGATAATTTAGCAGCTAAGTTTTTTGCCACCTCTAGACAAAGTGATGGTTGGATTCCAAACATTACTATCGGCGGACATAATGGTGAAGAAGATTACCAAGCTTATGGTGTTACACTATTATTCACACCAAATGATAGATTTGAAGCACTTTTAACTTTAGAATCAATGCATGATAAAAGTGCATTAAAAGCTTATAACCAAAACTTTAATGTTGCTCCAGGCGTTATAGATCCTCCACCCCCTGGACCAAATGTAACTGATTTTAGTGGCGGATTATTAGCTTGTACTATTTATCCTGAAGCTTGTAGAACATCTAAAGATCAACTTCCTTATGCTGAAAATGATACTCAGCATGATGCCGATGTTGAAACAGATGCTATTACACTTCAGATGACTTATGAGCTAAGTGATAATCTTACTGTTAAATATATCGGTGGTTACAGAGATGTAACTGAAGATCGTATTTATGACTACGATGGATCTGCAGCTCCTTTCATTACTCTTGAAAGATGGAATGTATATGATCAAACAAGTCATGAAGTTCAACTAAATGGTTCATTTGCTAATTTAGAATTTACAGCTGGTCTTTATATGTTTGAAAAAGAGCATACACAAGATTGGTCAACAGGCGGAACATTCTGGGGAGTTCTTTTTGGAGGAGCTTTATCTGCTCCAGGTCAATGGGAACTTTGTCAGGACTTTTTTGAACCTACTTATTCCGTCGCATGTGACCCTACAGAACCTGCATACCCTACTGGCACTCTATACCAAATTCTTTATTCTACTCAAAAAACAGAATCTAAAGCTGCATATGCTCAAGCTGATTGGTCAGTGACTGATCGTTGGACACTTACTGGTGGTGTTAGATATACAGAAGAAGAAAAGGATTTCTATGCTGGTCAAGCATATCTTGCTGGTCATGATATAGGTGAAGGACGTAACTTCCCTGATTATGCAGATCTTTATAAAAAGTGGGATGACACATCTATTAAAATAGGTGCATCATATCAAATTAATGATGATGCTCTTGCATACCTAACATACACAGAAGGTTTTCACTCAGGTGGTTTCTATGCTGTTGTTCAGCAAACAAAACATATGAGAAGAAACCAATATGATCCTGAATTTTCAGAAAGCACTGAGCTAGGTATCAAAACTTTCTTATTTGATAGAAGAGTCCAACTTAATGCAGCCTACTTCATGAATGACTATGCTGGTAAGCAAGAAGAGTCAACTCAGGTTGACCCTCAAACAAAAACTGTTGCTTCTTTCTGGTCTAATGTTGCTGCTGCAGAATATGAAGGTTTTGAAATCGATATTCAATGGCTTGTTAGTGAGTATCTACGTGTTTTTGCTAACTACGGAACTTTAGATGCTTCTTATCAAGGTTTCTTTACAGATATCAATGAAAGTGATGGAATTACAAAAATTGAATCTGCTGATTTCTTAACACCAAGATTTGCTCCTGAAGAATCATGGGGTATTGGCGGCACACTATCTATACCTGCAGGAAATGGTACAGTAGATGTATTTGCTAAATACAATAGAATTGGTGAGCAAGAAACTGATCTTCTTAATGCTTCATTAGCTAGAGCACCAGAAACAGAAAATCTGACAGCATCAATTGGTTACTTCCAAGATGGTTGGTCAATTGTCGCATATGGTACAAATCTTACTGATGAACAATTTGAAGTTGTTGATCCAATTATGCCATTATTCGCTGTTGGAACAATTAATGAAGGACGTAAGTTTGGAGTAGAGTTAACTTATGAATTCTAATTTAATAGTTAAATAATTAATTAAAAGGGCCACTTCAATTGGCCCTTTTTTTTTATTTAATTTTTATTTAAAGTTTAAAATTCAATAAATATTGATATTTTTTTCAAAATGGTCATTATTAGTAATGTGAATTTAATAAAAAAATAAACAATAATAAATTTAAATTACAAAAATTGAGGAAAAAAATGCAAATATTCAATCGCCTTTTAATAGGCTTTTCGTTAATGATATTATCATTAACTTCTCTTTCTTCTTATGCCCAAGAATCTGAAAATTCTGGAATAGAAGAAATTATAGTAACTGCTAGACAACAGGCTGAAAGTTTACAGGATGTTCCTGTTACCGTTTCAGTGATGTCAGAGGTTGATCTTGATCGTTATAACATAACAAGCTTAACTGATGCTGCAAAAATGGTTCCAAATTTTAGAATAAATGCTGGAGGATCTGGAAATGGTTCTAATATTTATTTAAGAGGAATTGGCTCGAGTTCAATCTCTGCCGCTTTTGATCAATCAGTTGCAATTAATATCGACGGTGTAGTAGTTAATAGAGGACGATTTATTCATAATGCTTATCTTGATATGTCACAAATCGAGGTTCTTAAAGGACCGCAGTCTCTGTACTTCGGTAAATCTGCGACAGCTGGCGTGATATCAATCAAAACAAATGATCCTACAGATGAATTTGAAGCTGAGTTTGGTGTTGGTGTTGAAACTGAACACGAAACAACATTTTTTGAAGGAGTTATATCTGGACCAATAAGTGATAATTTCCTAGCCAGACTTGCATTTGGAACAAGTGAAACGGATGAACTTCGTGAAAATTATTCATTTGGTAACGATCCTATGCCTTATGGAAACGGAACTAAACCTTTTTTTGGTGAGGAGTCAACAAATGCAAGATTAACTCTTCTATGGACACCTACTGAAACTTTAACAGCAAAGTTAAAGTATCAATATTCAAAATATGAAAATGATGGTGGCGGAACAATGTATCAAGAGGAATGGTGCGCTGACGGACTTGGTAATCCTCTTGCTCATCAAATAACTGGAGTTCCAGGTGCTACTGCTGCTTTCACAACTAGGCTTGGTGTTGATGATTGTGTTGTCAATGGTAACACTTCTAAGATTAATTTAGAACCTGGACTAAGAGCTGGACTTCCTTATGGTTTTGATAATGGAGAGCCTGGACTAGATCAAGAAACTGATTTGATTTCTTTACAAATAGATTGGGATATCAATGATGAACTTTCCTTAACATCCATTACAAGTATTGTTGAATTAGATCATGTTGAATTAGATGACTATAGTTATGGTGCAGGTGTTTACGGTGGTTTGCATAGAAATGTATACGAACATACATCGCAAGAGCTAAGACTTACTAGTGATTTTGATAGATCATTTAACTTCCAAGCAGGTTTATTCGTTCAAGAAATTGAGCAAAGATTTGATGCTCATCAATATGCTTTTAATCTTCCAATTACACCAAATATATTTGGTCCAGTATTAGCGGTTTTTGGTGCTTTTGATCCAACATCTGCCCTTGTAGGACCAGACCCAGCTACAGGAAATGCATATGACTATAATAAAGATCATTATCTTGATACTGATGTAAGGTCAGCTAGTATTGCTATTTATGTTGATGTTAATGAAAGAACCGAATTATCATTTGGTGCAAGATATACTGAAGAAGAAAAGACAGGATATATAAAGATTCCTTATATCCATGCTGCAGCTGCTGCTTTTGGTTTTGGTGCTCCTCCTTTAATTGAAGGTTTAGAATTCGAGGATGATAATTTATCTCCTGAAGTTGCTATAAATTACTATATCAATGAAGATACTAGTGTTTATGTTGCTTATAAAAAGGCATTCAAATCTGGTGGAATTGATAATAGTGCTTTACCAACAGCATCTATTAATCCTTTATCTCCTACTTTCGAAGGCTTTGATGCATTAATTTATGATTCTGAAGAAGTAGATGGTTTTGAAATTGGTTTAAAATCTAATCTTCTTGATAATAATATGAGATTAAATGCTACATATTATAAGTATGAATATACTGATCTTCAGGTTCAGCTTTTCGATGCGGCAATTATTCAGTTTAGCACTTTTAATGCAGGTGCTGTTGAAACTGAGGGATTTGAAGCAGATTTACTCTGGTATACAGATATACCTGGACTATCTTTAAGAGGACAATTTGCATGGACAGATGCTACTAATACTGGTGATTTTATAACTCCCGGTGGAGAAAACCTTAAAGGCAGCAAAAGATCTTACAGCCCTGAAATAGCCGGATCCTTTGGCCTAAGTTATGATTCTGGATTGTCAAATGGTTGGAGATATAATATTTCGACTGATGCAAGATACAGTGATGAATACGGTTGGGGAACTTACATAGATTCACCAATGCAGGATTCTTTTTGGATTAATGATGTTGCATTAAGTCTATACTCCGAAAATGGTAAACATTCGTTTAACCTTATTGGAAGAAATCTTGGCGATGAAATTGTAATTATTACTGGTGGTGCAATTCCAGGAAGAATTTCAACACAAAGTGGTACTTCCGCTCTTATTCAAGACCAAGCTGTAACAACTCAGCAAGGTAAGACATTTACATTACAGTACAAATATAAAATGTAATCATAAGAAAACTAAAAAAGGCCGTAAAATCATGGCCTTTTTTTATTTTATAAATTTTATAAACAAAATAATTGCTATTAATCAAATAAATAGTAATATTTTGATTATATTGATTAAACTTAGGAAATAATAATAATAATAATTTTTTTTCGGGAGGAAAATTATGTTGAATTTATTTAGCCAAATTAAATATATTTTTTTGTGCTTATCTTTTTCTTTAATTTTACCTATGTTCTTTAGCACTTCATTTGCTCAAGAATCATCATCAGGTTTAGAAATTGAAGAAATAATTGTTACAGCGCAAAAAAGAGAGGAATCACTTCAAGATGTTCCTATAGCTATAACAGCTATAACTGAACAACTTGAAGATGCTACAATACGTAATATTGCTGATTTAAGTGCCTTTGCACCAAATGTTATTATTGGAGAAACATCTGTTCGTTCAAGAGGTTCAGCTATAACAATTAGAGGTATTAACTCGAGTGAATCAGATAAATCATTTGATCCAAAGATTCTTGTTGAATTAGATGGCGTTGCTATTGGTACTAACTCTGGTCAGGTTATTGAGAATTTTGATCTTGAAAGAATAGAAATTCTTAGAGGTCCTCAAGGGACTCTTTTTGGTAAAAATACTAATGGTGGTGTTATTAGGGTTATGAGAAGTAAACCGACTGGTGAATTTGGTGGTAAGGTTCAGGCTACTGTTGGTGATAATGGTCAAGAAGAATTAAGAGCTATTATCAATACATCAATTATCGATGATACCCTTGCTTTAAAACTTTTTGGTACATCCATTAAAAATGATGGCCACCTTTACAATACATATCTAAACACTGATGGACCAAAGAAAGATTATACCAATTACGGTGCATCATTATTATTTACTACAGATAGATTTGAAGCTCTTTTAACTCTTGAAACATATGATGATAGTAGTGATGTCGGTGCTTGGACTAACAAAAATGATGCAACAACTGTGATCTGTAATGTTTATGATCCACTATTTCCTGATGGGACACCAAAAACGGGTGCAGCATTAGGACCTGTAATGGCATTCAATCCAGAAATGCATAATACATGTGAATCCAATGATAAAACTGCTAGTCCAACAACATATAACACCAATAGCACTAACCCAGGTCAATTTGATACTGATGCAGTTACACTAAATATGTCATATGAATTAAGTGATAATAGTAGGCTTGTTTATACTGGTGGTTATCGAGATGAAGAAGAAGATACTTACTGGGAATATGATGGAACTCCTATGCCATGGATTTGGATTGAAGCAACTAATTATTATGAACAAGAAAGTCATGAAATTAGATATGAAACCATTCAAGACAACTACAATCTTACAGTGGGCGCATATTTTTGGGATAGTACATATCACCAGGACTGGATTACAAGAGGTTCATTTTGGTCCACTCTAGTACCACCAGTTTTATATGAAGCAATGCTTGTAGGCGCTATTGGAGCTCTAAGAGCTGAACCAGGACTTGAAAATGGACTTGGACCAAATTATGTCCAAAAGCTTCTTCAAGAACAACAAACAGAATCTCAAGCAGTCTTTGCGAATCTTGATTATCAATTAAATGATAAAGTTATGCTTACTTTTGGTATTAGATATACTGAAGAAGAAAAAGCATTTATTGGTGGCCAGTCTTATTTCACAACTAATGAGAGAGCATATATCAACAATTTTGAAAACATTGGGCTTCCAGGGGAGCCTAGTATAGCAAACCTTCTAAAAAAGTATGATGAAATTTCAGGAAAGATTGGTTTAACTTATCAAGTCAATGAAGATGTGATGACATATGTGACTTATTCAGAAGGCTTTCAGAGTGGTGGTTTCTTTGGCCGTAATCAGAATGTCCAAGACTTTAAGAACACATACGATCCTGAATTTGCAAAAACACTTTCAGTTGGTGTAAAAAGTCTTCTTCTTGATAAAAGAGTACAGCTAAATGCTGAATATTTTAGAAATGACTTTGAAGATAAGCAAGAGGATACAATTAAACTTGATCCTACTACAAGAACAGTTGTTACTGTCATTGATAATGTGGCTGGTGTTCTCTATGAGGGATTAGAAATTGAAATGAAGGCTCTTGTTTCTGCAAACTTGGAGGCTTTTGTAAATGTTGGTTTTCTTGATGCCGAGTATGATGGATTCATAGCTGATTTAGATGGAGCTAATGCCGAAGGTTTAATTGAGCCTACAAATAATGATGCATTAACACCAAAATATTCGCCTGAAGTAACCTTCTCTGTTGGCGGAACATATACTGCGACTGTTGGTCCAGGTGAACTAAGTATATTTGCAAAATATAGCTTTATTGATGAACAAGAATCTACAACTACTAATATTGCAGTAGGTAAGGTTCCTTCTCAAGATCGAGTAGATGCATCAGTAACATATAGTTGGTCAAATTATAGAATTTCTGCTTTTGGTAGAAACTTAACGGATGAAATTGTCGCTCCTGTTAGAGATATATCAAGCTTGATGATTTTTGGTTCGCCGACTGTTGGAAAAGTATTTGGCGTAAACCTAACGGCAGAATTCTAATTAAATAACTGAGTTGTAATTAAAAAGGCCATTTTTAAATGGCCTTTTTTTATACCTTTGTTAATAATATAAATAAATTAAAAATGAATTGGAGTTTTAACATGGAAGAAATGTCTCAAAATCCTGATCAAGAAACACGAGAGTATGTATTTAACCAAACTATGCTTAGGATAAAAGATCCTGCAAAATCGATTGATTTCTATACTAAAATACTTGGTATGACTATTTTAAAAAAATTAGACTTTCCGGATTTTAAATTCTCTCTATATTTTCTTGCCTACCTTAGAGATGAAGATGAACCAGTTCCTGAGAATAATCAGGAAAGATTTGCTTATACTTTAAGCCAAAAAGCCGTTTTAGAATTAACTCATAACTGGGGAACAGAAAATGATGAGAGCTTCTCTCATCATGACGGTAATTCTGACCCTAGAGGATTTGGTCATATTGGTATAACTGTACCAGATGTTTATGATGCATGTGAAAGATTTGATTCGCTAGGAGTAGAGTTCCAAAAAAAACCTGATGATGGAAATATGAAAGGACTTGCTTTTATAAAAGATCCTGATGGATATTGGATAGAAATTCTCTCAGCTAAGGGTTTAGCTAGCACAATCTAATCATTTAAGTAACTAGATTTAAAATCATTAATAAGAGAAATGATCTCTTTAGTTCTAGAGTTTATAATGTTATGACCACCCTCAAACGAAAATGTTTTAGCTTCAGGAACTAATTTAATCGCTTTTAGTATTGAATCCATTGGGACATCTTCATCGTCTGGAGAATAAGTAATATGAACAGGAATTTTATAATCATTGATTAATTTATAATCATTATAAAAATCATGATTCGTAAAGTTTTTCATAAGAGAGCTGAATGAGTGTTGAGTACCTATAACATTAAATTGCTCAATAAAATGATCTGGGTCCTGGTTATCATCAGTTAAACCATATCCTCTTTCTAATAACCTCTTAATAATAAAAAACCTTAAATAGAAATCCCAAAAAATTGGGATAGATGCAAAGTTTTCTAACCCAATTGTTTGCAAACCGACAAAAGGTACATTTAAAATTAGGGCTTTAACTTTACTAGGGTTGTTAGCTGCATAATTAGATGCTAATGCGCCTCCCATAGACACTCCCATTAAAGTAACATTATCTGATGTTAGATGACCAATAAAATTATTTAGTTGGTTTTGATAAGTTTGCATATTATATTTTATTTTTGGCCTATCAGAAAAACCTCTTCCGAAATGATCGTAAACATAAACCTTATAACCAATTTTAGATAAGCTAGTAGCAATTTTTTTATAATAATACGAAGGAACAGTAACACCATGAATAAGAATTAAAGTTTCACTACTATCCTCACCGACTGAATAATAAGCTGTTTTACCATGGGTATTATTAAAAAAAGAATATTCGCTATCTATTTCCAAATCATTTATGTCAATTGTTTCTCGATTCCCAAAAATATATACAAAAAAGAATATTAGAAAAAAAACGAAAAAAATATATATAAACCAATTGACCATAACTTTTCTCTAAACAATTATATCATAAGGAGGACAATAATATGCCAATTTTAGAATTATTTAATTTAAAAGATGATGTAGCCATTGTAACAGGTGCTGGTAAAGGCATAGGAAAAGGAATTGCAATTGCTTTAGCTGAAGCTGGGTCAAATGTTGTTCTAGCCTCCAGAACAGAAAATGACCTTAACGAAGTACAAAAAGAAATTAAGAAAATAGGAAGAGAAGCAATAGTAGTACCCATAGATGTTACAAACCCAAAGTCTTTTGAAAACTTAAGTGAAAAAGCTCTTAAAGAATTTGGTAAAATTAGTACATGGGTAAATAATGCTGGGGGTTTACCAGATGGAACCCCTCGTTATCTTACTAAGACATCTTTTGAGGAGTTTGAGGCACAAATTAACCTAAACTTCACTGCTGTTTTTAATGGTTGTGTTACTGCGGCCAAGAAAATGCAAGAGGGAGGTGCAATAATTAATATCTCATCAAGTTCATCAAAAAATATGCGTGGAAATTTAAAAAATGGCCCATATGGAGCTTCGAAAGCTGCTGTAAACAGTTTGACAGCAACTCTTGCATTGGAGTTAGCGCCCAAAATTAGAGTTAATGCTATTGCACCAGGCCCAATACCGACAGAAAACTTTAAGGATTCAATGAATATGCATACAGAAGAAAGAGAGAAAGAATTAAAAAAATATATTCCCATTCCTCTCAATAGATGGGGTTCTCCCGAAGATATAGGTGCAGCAGTAGTCTTTATGGCATCAAATGCATCAAGTTGGGTAACTGGACAATGTCTTTTTGTTGATGGCGGTACTTAGGAGTCTAAAGGAATTTCAACCAAAACAATTAAGCCTGAAGGCTTAGCATTTATTAATTTTAAAGCACCCTCATGAAATTTAACAGCTGAGCTAACAAGGTTTAACCCTAATCCAGAACCTCTTAAACTTCTGCTAGAATCAAGTCTCACAAATCTCTCTAATACTTTATCTTTGTCCACATCTTTAATTCCAGTACCATTATCGCTTACCCATAAAGATAAAAGATTTTCAGTTTGTTTCGTTCCAACATTTATAGTTGGATTGTCATTTGAACAACCGTAGTTAATTGCATTTTCAATTAAATTTGCTAGAGCCTGAGAGAGTAAATTATAATTGCCATTAATAATAATATCTTCATTAACTTCATAATTTAATTTAATTCCACCTGATTCAGCAATGGGCTCATATAACTCATGCATATTTAGAATTAATTCTTTTAGGCTTACTGGATTTATTTCTAAATCAGATGTACCTGATTCAACTTTTGATATAGATAAAATAGAATTAAAAGTTTTAATCAAATTATCAGTTTCTACAAGAGCATCTTCAAATGATTTCTTATATTGATCTATATCTGGGTTTGACATTAATGTGACTTCTAAATTTGTTCTAATTCTGTTTAAAGGGGTTCTCAAATCATGAGCAATATTATCAGAGACTTCTTTCATATTAGTCATTAGAGAGTCTAGTCTATCTAACATTTCATTTAAATTAGATGATAATTGATTTAATTCATCTTTACCTTTTGTTGCTGGCAAACGTTCTTTTAGATTTCCATCCATAATTTTTTTACTTGTTTTATTTATATCTGAAATCCTTTTTAGAAAATTCCTACTAAGGATATAACCTCCAGAGATTCCAAGAAAAATAATTATTAGAATTGACCATAAAGAACTATAAAGAAATCTCTCTTTCAGAATCTTTTCATCATTTACGACCCTGCCAATAATTAATCTTAGATTCCTACGTGGAGTGATAAAATTTCTTCCTCTACCATAATGAACTTTTTCAATTCCATTTTCATTTACTTGGTATTCAAACTCTATCCATCCATCATTATTAACTTTAACAACTTTAGGCTCAGATTTTATATTGCCTGCAATATAATTATTTTGTGAGTCATAAAGCCTATAAATATCAAGTGTAGCTCTAGATGTTTCGCTTCTTATGTAATTTAAGAGACCTTGCTCCCTATATCTTAAATAAATATTAGTTAAATCCTCTACCTTCTCAACTATTTTTTGATCTGCCTCTAACTCAATATCTCTTGCGGTTGTAAAGAATAAAAACATCAGAACAAGGCCTACTGACAAACCTAAAAGCATTGTATAGATAAAAATTAGTCTAAAACTAGCTAAATTAAATGGATTATTCATCATATCTTAAAGCATACCCAGCACCGCGCTCAGTAAAGAGCATTTGCTTCCCTTTAAAAGGTTTATCTATTTTTGAGCGTAATCTAGATATATGAACATCAATAACATTTGTTTGAGGATCAAAGTGATATTCCCAAACACCTTCTAATAGCATAGTTCTTGTAACAACTTGATTGGGTCTTCTAAGTAAAAATTCTAAGAGTTTATATTCCCTGGGTTGTAGATCGATAATTTGTCCTTCCCTTTCAACTCTTCGGCTTAATAAATCAAGTTTTAAATCTCCTAATTCAAGCAAACTATTGCTATTCTCATGCTGATTTCTTCTTATTACAGCATCTAAACGGGCTAATAATTCTGAAAAGGAAAAGGGTTTCGCCAGGTAATCATCTGCGCCATATTTAAGCCCCTTTACACGCTCATCTACTTCACCTAAGGCCGATAGAATTATTATAGGTATATCTGAATTTTTTTCTCTAATTTTAGTAATTAAAGTTAAACCATCTAATTCTGGAAGCATCCTATCAACAATCAATGCATCAAAATTTGAATCAAAAGCCATAAACAGACCCTCTTTCCCGTCACAAGCCCTATCTACTACATGACCGCTTTCTTTGAGACCCTTTATTAAATAAGATGCAGTCTCATTATCGTCTTCTACAAGCAATATATGCATAAATTACTCCTCTTATAAGAATAATTCAAATTAACCAATTATGTCATTATTTTAATTTGGCCTCATCTATATGATGGGGGAGGCTTTTAATATAGATGTGGCCAAATATTTTTTAATCAAACCATTATCTAATAGTTTCTTTTACCAGAACATTTCTTTAATATTAATTTTTTTTAATGTTCATAAAGGAGTTTAAGTTGAATATTTTAAATGGAATTAGAGTTTTAGATTTTGGAAGATATATTGCTGGTCCTTATTGTGCTGCGCTTCTAGGAGATCTAGGTGCGGAAGTTATAAGGGTTGAAAGAATTGATGGTTCAGAAGATAGATATATACATCCTATAGGAAACCCCAACGGTGAAGGCGCCATGTTCATGCAAATGAATAGAAATAAAAAAGGATTAACCCTAAATCCTACAAAAGATGGATCTCAAGAAATAGTTAAAAAGCTTATTGAATCAGCAGATGTCGTAGTAGCCAATCTTCCTCCTCAAACTCTAAAAAGAATGGGCATAGATTATGAAACTATTAAAAAATATAACCATAAAATAATACTAACCACTGTTTCTGCTTTTGGTCATGGTGGACCATATTCTGAAAGAGTTGGATTTGATGGCGTTGGTCAGGCTATGTCCGGAGCAACACATTTAACCGGCTATGAAGATGAACCAATAAAAGCATATTCTCCTTATGTTGATTATGGAACTGCATCACTTACAGCTATGGGTACCCTAGCTGCAATTATTGACAGAGAAAAAACAGGTAGAGGGCAAGTTGTTGAAGGAGCTCTTTTTGCTACATCTCTAGCATTCATGAATACTCATCTCATCGAAGAAGCCATAACAAATAAAAATAGAAAAGCAATTGGAAACAAAAGTCCTTATGCAGGACCTGTAGATATAGTTAAAACAAAAGATGGATGGATTGTTGTCCAAGTTCTTGGAGAGCCATTATTTAAAAGATGGGCAAATCTAGTAGGGGCGGAAGATTTTCTTGATGATGATAGATTTTCTACTGATATCAAAAGAGGAGAAAACTCTCAAATTCTAAGTGATAAAACTCAAGATTGGTGCAAAGATTTATCATCAAAAGATGCTCTAAATTTACTTTCTGAGGCTCAGGTGCCTGCTGGGCCAGTTAATAATTTAGCTGATGTTTTAAAAGATGAGCATGTTAATCAGATGAATTTTTTTCAAGATCTAGAGTACCCAGGATTAAATAAACCTGCGCCAGTTATGGGATTACCGATAAACCTATCAAATTCAGAAAATAAAATTAGAAAAAGACCTCCGACTCTGGGCGAAGATACAAATCAAATTCTTACTGAACTAGGTTTCTCTGAAGAGGAAATTAATATATTTAAAGATAAACGAATTATTTAAAACCCTATAAAGTCTGTAAAATCTTCAATATCTACCCTTTTACTCCTAAATGTATTTATTGGGTCATCTTCATCGGCGTAACCAATGCCCATTCCACAAAATAGCATTAATTCTTCAGGTATATTTAAGAATTCACTAACTGTTTTATACCAAATTGCCCAAGCCTCTTGTGGTGCTGTATGTAAGCCTTCTTCTCTTGCTAAAAGCATAATTGACTGCATAAACATTCCTAAATCTGACCATTGACCTTCTTGCATCTGCCTATCAATAGCAAAAAAGATTGCCACTGGAGCGCCAAAGAATTCAAAATTTCTTTTAAATTGATTAAGCCTTCCAGCTTTATCTTCTTTAGGTATATTCAAAACCTCATACATAGACCTTCCAACTTCCCTTCTTCTTGACTCATATGGCTCTTTAAGATTTGGTGGATAAATATTGTATTCTGTCCCTTCTCCCATAGGGTTTTCTTTAATTTTATTGGCAACATCTTCGATAAAATCTTTTAGAGGATTTCCTGAGACCACCCATATTTTCCATGGTTGAAGATTTCCGCCTGAGGGGGCTCTTTTAGCTTTTTGTAAAAGATCAATAATTATACTCTTTTCTGGTACTTTGTTGATGAAAGCTCTACATGTCAGACGAGTATCTAAAGCTTCACTAACTGTAGCCGCTTTTTTAGATAATTTTTTCATCTTTTAACTTTCATTTTCTTTTACGCTTTGATGCCAACGCCTCAAAATACTATATTCTATGGTAGACATTAATAAAAATAGAAATATTCCTGATAATACAAGCAATATTAAAGCGGAAAATAGCTTCGCTATATCTAATCTATTACCAGATTCAATAATAATCCAAGATAAACCAGCAGATGAGCCAGTGCCAGCTACAAATTCTGCAACAACAGTTCCAATTAATGCCAAACCTATTGAAGTTTTCATCCCTGTTAAAATATAAGGTGTTGCATATGGTAAATTCAATTTCATTAAAGTTTGCCACTTTGAGGCTCTGTTAATAAGAAACAATTCTTTTAAATTTTTATCAACTGAACGAAAACCTAAATTGGTATTTGCTAGTACAGGAAAAAAGGCAACAATTACAGATAAAATTAGTATTGCCATTTCAGCATTATCAAGACCTACCCATATTATAATTAATGGGGCAATTGCAACAACTGGGGTCACTTGAAAGATTACTGTAATTGGATAAAGAGAGATTTCCAAAATCTTCGATAAGGAAAAAATTATGGCTAAACCTATTGCTATAAGTGTGGCAATTAAGAATGCAAATAATGTAATTTTAAGCGTATTTAATGTTGCCAATAGTAATTCCCTTAAATTATCACTTAAAGAAAGAAAAATATCTGTTGGAGCCGGCAAAATATAGAGTTGTATAGAAAATAAATTAACTAGAAACTCCCATATTATAAAAATGATAAATAGAGCAATTATTGGAGAAAAATAAGTAGATAATTTATTCATTATTTACTCCACTTTTTAATTTTTCAAAAATTTCACTATTTATAGCTTGAAATTCTTTACTTCCTCTAAATTCTTCTTTTGAATTGTATTGGCTAATATTTTTTTCATATACTATCTTTCCCGGCCCAGATGAAAGAACGAGCACTCTTTGAGATAAATAAATTGCCTCAGATACAGAATGAGTAACAAACAATACAGTAAGATTTTCTTTTTCCCATATTTCTAAAAGATCATCCTCTAGTTTCCTTCTTGTGATCTCATCTAATGCTGCAAAAGGCTCGTCAAGAAGTAAAAGATTGCATCCATTGATGAGTGATCGAGCGATAGAGACTCTCATCATTTGGCCGCCAGATAATTCATTAGGGTAACTCTTTTCTTTGTCTTTTAAACCTACTCTTGCTAGCCACATCAATGCTTCTTCCTTTGAAAATTTCTTTTTATTTAATTCTAGAGGTAAAGTGACATTCTCCAGAACAGTACGCCATGGCATTAATGTTGGGTTTTGAAAAACAAAACCAATTGATAAATCTTTAGGAGATATGTAATCCACAACACCTTTAGTAGGCTTTGCTAAATTTGATGCTAATCTTAATAATGTAGACTTTCCGCATCCAGACGGTCCTAAAATTGATACAAATTCGCCGGAATCTATATTTAGATTTATATCGGAAAGGACATCCTTATCAAATTTCATATGAACATTAGAAAAATTTAACATATTTATCTTCTATTAATAAATTCAAGGGAGTACGAGTCTTTCCAGTTAAGCTCTTTATTATAAACATTATAACCCGACATTGTTTTAAAGAATTCTTCCCATCTTTTATTTTCCATTAAACCTATATCTGTATAACCATCCATACTTGAAATTAAATTATACTCTTTAATTTTATCGATCGCCTGAAAAATAATTTCTCTTGTCATTTCTTTATTTTCTCTAAGAATAAGTTCGTTACCAGCATTCGGATTTTCATAAATATATTTCTTCCAACCTAAAATACTTGCCTCAACAAAAGCCCTTACAACTTCAGGTTTTCTTTCAATAATATCATTTCTAGCTAGAATCATTGCTCCATATCCTGGAAAACCATAATCAGATAATAGAAAAATTTTAGGCGCCTTACCTAATTCTTTTTCTACAAGATAAGGTTCTGATGTTAAATAGCCTTGCAATATTGCATCTTGATTAACTAAAAAAGGAGCCAAACTAAAAGTTTTTCTTCTTATTTGCTTATCGTTAAATAAATATTTTGATTTTAACCAAACCCAGAAAGCACCAATACTATTCTCAGAAATCATGATTGGCTTATCTAACATTTCATTTAAATTCTCAATTGAAGAAGAGTTATGCGTCATAATTACTTGAGGATCTTTTTGAAATGAGGCCATAACTGCTTTTGCTGGTATTCCATTACTAAGCATATTGAGAGGTATAAAGCTATTTGACCCTATACCAAATTCTATTTCTTTAGCTGCAAGGAGTCTTGGAATATTGATACCAGCATTGCCTTGAATGATTTCAACATCTAAGCCCCTCTCTTCATACAAACCAAGAGCCAAAGCATGGTAGAAACCACCCTGTTCTGCTTGGGCACGCCAATCCGTAGCAAATTTAATTTTTATTAATTTATTATTTCCTTCAGCAATAATTGAAACAGATATTAAATTCAAAAGTATTACTAACGAATAAGTAGATATTTTAAAAAATTTAATCATCTAAACCTATAATTATAGTTGGCATCTTTAAAGGTGCATTTCTTATTGTTGCAACGACTGTACCAGGCTTTCTTCCTTTTCTTATCTCTGACAGTTCAAAATTAGAGTCAATTAATCTCTTGTGACATTTAGAGATATTTTCACTATGCCACCCTACTCCTCCATAAGATAAAGATTCAGAATCAAGATTTTCAATTACTTCTAGCGTAACGCCACCAATACGAAAAAACATCATTCTTATATCCTTTTCGCCAAAATTAAAAACCTTATCTAGCGCCAGCCTAATTCCAAGTTTTTCAGTGAATAAATTTCTTAGATACTCAATATCAGGAGTATAGATGATTATTTGATTAAACTTTGAAATAGAGTCATCTTCATAATTCCCTTTATTATTTAAAGTTGCGTCTTGATCAAAAAATAATAGATTTAAATCATAAGGATTAGTCTTTTTCAGTGAAAAAAATCTAGATTTTACATTATTTTTATTTGTAAAATTGAAATCAATTTCTTCAATATCACTTATATTTAAATTCATTTGTTTAAATTTTTTATAATCTTCAAAAATATCGTCAGATATAATTGATAAAGCTTGAATACCATTATCCTGATTATGTTTTTTCAACTTTGAATAATAAAAAATATCTTTTTGATTTTTATCTTCACATAGCTCAATAGATCCATTTTTTAAAATGTGGTTATATATTTTTAAATCACAATCATTACATATATCGCTTGTGTCATGACCAAATAATTTATGAAACTGCTCATGGCTTTCTTCAATATTTTCAGATGTAATTAGTATACTTTTAAAATGTGTAAACATGTTTTTTTTAAATCTATAATTTAAATAAGTTTAAATTAATTTTTATAATGGTTAAAATTATAGCATGAAGAACAATATCATAAAAAAAATTGAAGAGATAATAGGAAAAAAAAATGTATTGCTATCGAGTGAAGATAAAAGCAAATACCTTATTGAGTGGAGAAATAGGTACCCTGGAAAAGCGCAGGCGATATTAAGACCAAAATCTACTAAAGAAGTATCTTTATTGCTTAAATTATTAAATAAAAATAATATTTCAGTTACCCCTCAAGGTGGAAATACTGGGCTTGTAGGTGGCCAAATTACTTATAGCAGTAAAGATTTTATAGTTTCTTTAGAAAGAATGAAAAAGCTTATATCTTTCAATAAGATAAATGAAACAATGATTGTACAATCTGGCATGTTACTATCTGAAATTCATGCAATATGCGAAGAAA
Organism: uncultured PS1 clade bacterium; assembly: GCA_902533755.1. Lineage (GTDB taxonomy): Bacteria > Pseudomonadota > Alphaproteobacteria > MED-G09 > MED-G09 > AG-430-B22. The sequence continues at coordinate 24,145 of CACANC010000007.1, read as the reverse complement.
ATGACATGTTATTTCCTCTTTCTTTAGCCTCTGAAGGGAGCTGTACAATAGGGGGTAACTTAGCTACAAATGCTGGAGGTGTTGGTGTTTTATATTATGGTAATACAAGGGAATTAACTTTAGGGCTTGAGGTCGTTTTATCAGATGGAAGCATTATCAATCTTCTAAAAACATTGAAAAAAGACAATACTGGCTATTCTTTAAAGGATCTATTTATTGGATCAGAAGGAACATTGGGTATAATTACCGCTGCAAGCCTAAAGATATTTCAAAAGCCAAGGGAAAAATTTACTTTTTTAGCATCTTCAAGAAGCCCAAAAAAATCATTAGAATTTCTTAGAATAATCCAAAAAAATACATCAACCCCATTAACCTCTTTTGAGATTATGAATAACAATTCTATCAAAACAGTTTTGAAAAATATCAACGGGGCTATATTGCCAATTTCTGAAGAAGCAGAATGGTATATATTGATTGAATTTTCTTCTTATGAAAAAAATTTAGATGCCATTGACAAAATTAATGAGATTGTAAATCTAGGTTTAAAGAAGAAAATAATATCAAATGCAGTTTTTGCTAATTCAAAAAAACAATCAAAGCAAATTTGGGATTTAAGAGAGAATATATCTGAGGCTCAGAGAAAAGATGGAGCAAGCATAAAAAATGACATATCTGTTCCTATTTTTGCAGTAGATGAATTTATCAGAAAAGCAGATTCAATAGTTTCAAAAGCAATTCCAAAGGCTAAAAAAATTACTTTTGGTCACTTAGGGGATGGAAATATTCATTATAATATTAGTCAACCAGAAAATTTAAGCCAGGATAGTTTTTTTAAATTAGAGAGACCGCTTAGAGAAAAACTTCTATCTCTTATAGTTAATATGGACGGCTCTTTTAGCGCTGAACATGGTATAGGTATCGTTAGAAAAAAAGATGCTTTAAAAATTAAAGGTGATGAAATAAAAATTATGAAAAGCATTAAAAAATCACTTGATCCAAAAAATATTCTTAATCCTGGTAAGATTTTTGATTAAATTCTTATTTTAAAGGAACGCCTGGCAAATATTTTGATTGCCTAATAGTTAGAGATGTTTTCACACTTGCAACATTTGGAGCTGAAGTTAACTCGTTAGTAAGAAAGTTTTGGAAACTAGATAAATCAGGAGCCACGCACTTTAAAATAAAGTCAATTTCCCCATTAAGCATATGACATTCTCTAACATAATCTAAATTGCTAACATGCTCCTCAAAACTCAATAAATCAGCCTCAGCCTGGTTATGTAAGCCAACCATTGCAAAGACCGTAACTTCAAACCCTAATTTTTCTGGATCTAATTCTGCATGATATCCTCTAATATAACCTTCATTTTCAAGTGCTTTTACTCTTCTTAAACAAGGGGGTGCTGAAAGCTCAACAAACTCTGATAGCTCCACATTAGTAGTTCGGCCATTTTCCTGCAGTTTATTAAGTATTTTAATATCTATGAAATCTAAATTATCTCGTTTCATGAAATTTATGTTATAGATTATATTATTAATACGCAAGATTATTACAATAATCGATAATAACTATGGTTTTAAAAGAAATAAAAAAAAGTTGGATACTTTCTTCAGGTTTAATTGGGTGTGAAAACCAATGCCTTGGCGTAATTGAACGATTAGGAATAGAGACAGAAATAAAAAAAATAAAGCCCTCAATGGCTGTTTCTGTTTTTGCTCCTTACGGGACTCCATTTCTTAATCCCCAAGTTCGTGAACCATGGCCTGATCTTGTTATAGCAGCTGGAAGAAAAACAATTCCATATCTTAAATACATAAGGAGAGCTTCTAAAAAGGAATGCAAAACAATATATCTTCAAGATCCTAGAATAGATTCAAAAGAATTTGATATAGTTTGGGCGCCTGAACATGACTCTATTGAAGGAAACAATGTTGTAAAAACTATAACATCACCAAATAGGGTAACAAACGAGCTACTTAATTATCATCATGATAAATGGTTAGGAAAATTATCAAAGCTCAAAGGGCCTTTTATAGGTTTTTTGATTGGAGGTAAAAGTAAAGCTTATAATTTTAATGATGACGAATGTGAAAAAGTCATTCAAGCGATAAATTTTGTTATTAGTAATGGATATACTCCGCTAATTACATTATCTAGAAGGTCACCTAAAAAATTATCAAATAGAATTAAAAGTTTATTAATAAATAAGAAAAATTTATTTTACGATGGGAAAGGCGATAATCCATATTTTGCTATTTTAAAAGCTTCAGAATTAATAATAACAACACCAGACTCGGCAAATATGATAAGTGAAGCAATAAATATTCCGAAACCGGTTTATTATATTGATATAAAAAGTAACTCAAAAAGATTTAATAAATTCATTAATACATTAGTAAATTCTGGACATATAAGACCTTTTGAAAACAACATTGATTATTTTCAGAATAAAAAATTAGACCCTACAAAAGAAATAGTTGACTATATCTATAAGAATCTTTTTTAAATGATATAAAGCTAATTAAAATGACAGATAATAATCATTCAAAATTATTAATCCTTGGTTCTGGACCTGCTGGCTATACTGCAGCTATCTATGCATCAAGAGCGATGTTAGAGCCGACTCTTCTAACTGGGATTGAGCCAGGTGGCCAAATGACAATAACTACTGATGTAGAAAATTATCCAGGTTTTGCAGATATTATTCAAGGTCCATGGTTAATGGATCAGATGAAAGAGCAAGCAATAAGTGTTGGAACAAATATAGTTTTTGATACCATTGTTGATGTCGATTTATCAAGTAAGCCTTTTAAATTAAAATCTGATTCAGAAAAAGAATATACATGCGATGCTTTAATCATTGCAACTGGTGCTCAAGCAAACTGGTTAGGGCTAGAATCAGAAAATAAATTTAAGGGGTATGGTGTTTCAGCATGTGCAACTTGTGATGGTTTTTTTTACAAAGATAAAACAGTTGTTGTAGTTGGAGGAGGAAATACTGCCGCAGAAGAAGCAATTTTTTTAACTAACTTTGCAAGTGAAGTAAAATTAATTCATAGAAGAGACTCATTGCGTGCTGAGAAAATTCTTCAAAAAAGATTAATGGAAAATAAAAAAATTGAAATTATTTGGGATACAGAAATTACAGAGATAGTTGGTGATGAAGATCCCTTAAGTGTAAACCAAGTTATTTTAAAAAATAAGAAAACAAATAGTATACAGAATCTCAAAGCTGATGGTGTTTTTGTTGCGATTGGACATAGTCCTTCCTCTTTAATATTTCAAAATCAATTAGATATGAATGACGCGGGTTATATTTTTACTGCAGCTGATTCAACTAAAACAAATATTAATGGTGTTTTTGCAGCCGGTGATGTTACAGATGATAAATATAGACAAGCCGTTACAGCTGCAGGTATGGGCTGTATGGCAGCACTTGAAGTAGAAGAATATTTATCTGAATAAAAAGGAAAAAATTGTTGAGTAATACTCCTTTAGCTAAATATTCAAAATCAAAAAATACAGAATATGAAGAGTATAGTGTTTCAAAAATATTAAGGAACCTAATTGAATTCTCAATTAATGATAGCGCTAACAAAATTAGCATTAAGATTGAAAGAAATGGCTTAAGCCTAATTGAAATTAAAAATAACGGAAACGGATTAAGCTCAAAAGACCTTGCAGAATCTGTTGAGAATAATTCTGTTACCTTAAACAACAATCAGAATATATTTTTAAATTTATCAAAAATTAGTAATTTAGAAATCATCAGCAAAGAAAAAGATAAAACGAGAGGATCTTTATTAAAAATTACTAATGACAAAATACAACCAATTAAAGAATGCTATGCAGATATAGGAACAAAAATATCATTAAAAGATATTTTTTATAATGATAATGAAAAGAGGACTAATCCAGAGAATTTTATCGAGGATGATATAAAAAATACAATATTCAATTATGCTTTAGCTTTTCCTAACATTAATTTCTTAGCAAAGCTAAACAATGCATCAATAATTAATACTCCCATTGAAGATAAACTTTCTAAAGACAAAATAATTTCAAGAATAAGTAAAGTATTTGATAATAAAATTGCTAAATCTCTAATAAAAGAAAAATTAGAAACAGAGAAAATAAAAATTAAGATCTATTACAGTAATAAAAAACAAGTCTCGAAAAAGAAGAATAATCAATACATTATTGTAAACAATAAACCAGCAAAATTTCTAGAAATCAAAAGAGCATTTAATGATATTTATAGGAAGTCGTTTGAAGTTGATGGATATCCATCTTTCTTTATTTTTTTAAACTATCATGAAAATTTAGTTGATAAAAAAAAAGTTGAAAAAATGACAAAAGGCTTAATATTAAAATCATTTTCAAAACAGATATACGAATTTGATAGAGATAAAAAAAATAAAAACAATTTAATTAAATCAGTTTTAAATTTTCACAAAAACTTTCAACTAACTGAATCAAAAAATGGAATAATTATAAAAAATAATAAGAATAATAAAAAAGTTGAAATATCAATTTCAAATATTAAGAATCTTTTTAAATAATTTAATTAATTTTTTTTGCTGGAGTATTTATAATTTGAGTTTCAAGGTTTGCATCAACCTCTTCTACATCACGCATCTCTGAGTCCAAAACTTCTTTTATATTTGGTATAGATTCTGCAACATCAGCACCTGTCATTAAATTAATCTCTGACTGACTAAAGTCTTTTGAATTATTTGAATTATTAAATAATATTGCCTGTAGTTCTCTGCTTGGTTGTTGTGGTGTAGGCCTAACCTCTCCTTCAGCGGGAGGTCTTAAATTATATTCTGGAGGTATAATTAAATTAGGCTTTGTTAAAATCGTAAATTCATCTGGAGGCAATTTGTCAGTGCCCAAAACTTTGGCAAGTTCACTCCCGCAACCAATTAAAAATATTGGTGTTAACAAAATTAAAATAACTGTAAAATTTTTAACCATAATTTAATTTCCTACATTCTTTTTAGATAAAATAAGCTGGCTAAGAATAAAAAGAATTACTCCTAGAACAATAAACATATCTGCAATATTAAATATATACCAAGAAAAACCTTTCGCATGAAGAGAAATAAAGTCTACTACTGCACCATATGTAAATCTATCTAATACATTTCCTAAGGCACCTCCGATTATGAAGGATATACCTAGCTTTGAAAGAATTGTAGATTCATTTCGAATTATACTTAAAAGAAAAATTATAATCAAAATGGAAAGTGAAATTAGAATCCATTTCTGAAAATCCCCTCCTCCAGAAAATAGACCATAGGAAATACCTGTATTAAAAACTAGAATAAAATCTAAGTATTCATTAACATATATTTTTTCAACAATACCGTCTTTGAAGATTGATATAATTTTGTTTTTACTTAAGAAATCAATTAAAAGTACGCTACCAGATGATACTGCAACAAAAAGATATTCTTTAATTCCCTTTATCATTAATTTCTCTCATCACTTCTGCATCACGAAGACTTAGGTCTGGGTATTCCTTATCCGTACCTACTTCTGGTAAAATTTTCCAAGATCTACTACATTTGTTACCCTCAGCAATATCACATATCACAGCAACATCATCAATTTCATCCAAAGTAAATGCATTTTCGGGACCTTTTTCATTTCTCAACTCTGCTTGAGAGGTAATAAATATCTCAGGTAAATCAATATCTTTTAATACGCCAACATAATTATCATCTGAAATAAAAAGTATTGGTTTTGCTTCAAGACTTGAGCCAATTCTTTTTTCTTTTCTTTCAAGCTCAATTGCTCCAGTAACTACCTTTCTTATTGATCTAATGCTCTCCCATTTTTCAAATAATTCTGAATTATTCCATTCATTTTTAACATCTAAAAATTGCATTTCATGAATAGAATTATTTAAATCAGGAAATCTAGATTTTCTGACTTCTTCAGAAGTAAAACATAAAATTGGAGCAAACCACCTAACCAAATAGTCAAAAAGTAAATCAAGAACAGTCCTAGTTGATTTTCTTATATTGCTTTTTGGACTGTCGCAATATAAGCAATCTTTTCTTATGTCAAAATAAAATGAAGAAAGATCAAGGTTTGAAAAATTTAATAGTATTTGGAACACTGACTTTAAATCAAAATTTTTATAAGACTCTCTAACTTCATTATCTATTAAGCAAAGCTTATGAAGAATATACCTTTCTAGCTCTGGCATATCTTTATAATCCACAATTTCATCTTCAGAAAAGTTATCAAGGTTTCCGAGCAAAAAACGAAAAGTATTTCTAATTTTTCTATAAGACTCTACATTTGCTTTCATGATGTCCTGGCCAACTCTTAGATCGTCTGTAAAATCAGAAGAAACTACCCACAATCTGATAACATCAGCACCATATTGTTTAATCAAATCTTCAGGTTTTGTAACATTACCAAGTGATTTAGATTCTTTTTTTCCATCTTTATCAACTACAAATCCATGAGTTAAAACCTTTTTAAAGGGAGCTTTACCTCTTGTTCCACACCCAACAAGTAATGATGACTGGAACCAACCACGATGTTGATCTGATCCCTCAAGATATAAATCTGCAGGAATACCTATTCCTTGATTTCCCTCTAATACAAAAGCTTGTGTAGATCCTGAATCAAACCAAACATCTAAGATATCATCAATTTTTTCCCATTCATCAGAATTATATTTTCTACCCAAAATTTCTTCTGAAGATAACTCAAACCAAGAGTCTGAACCATTTTCTTTAAAATTATTAAATATTTTTTCATTTATTTCTTTATCTTTAAGGATTTCCCCTGTTTTTTTGTTTAAAAAGATTGCTAAAGGTACTCCCCATGCCCTTTGACGCGATACAACCCAATCTGGTCTGTTATCTACCATGGATTTAATTCTATTTTTTCCTCTCTTAGGTATCCATTCGACATTCTCGATCTCAGATAAAGATTTATTTCTAAGATTATTTTTTTCCATAGAAATAAACCACTGAGGGGTATTTCTAAATAATAAAGGCGCTTTAGATCTCCAACTATGAGGATATTGATGACGGAGTTTGCCTTTTGCAAATAATGCATTGCAATTAATTAATTCTCTAATCACTGCACCATTACCATCACCGTAAGAACCATCATCCTCATATACTTTCTTTCCAGCGAAGATTTTTACATTTGGCAAATAAACACCTTGATCATCAATCATGAAAGGGGCCTCAATTCCATTTTTAGATGCTAAATCATAATCATCCTGACCATGGCTAGGAGCAATATGCACAAAACCTGTTCCCGTTTCATCAGTAACAAATTCACCCTCTAGAAGAGGAATATCAAAATCATAGCCAAGAGAATTAAAAGGATGTTGACAAACTAATTTTTCAATCTCATCAACATTTTGAATAAGATTTATTTTTGTTTTTGATGCGTTTTCTAGGTTTTCCTTGAGTGAGTTATTAATGATTATTTTTTCCCCAATTTTTGCTAAACTGCCTTCTTCTATTTCTATGACCTCATAAAGTCCATATTCATACTTCGATGAAAAGGCAATTGCTCTATTTGCAGGAATTGTCCATGGAGTAGTTGTCCAAATAAGAATACTAGACTCGTCATATGGTTTTTCTTTTGAAGTTAAAGGAAATTTAACCCAGATTGTTGGCGATAAATGCTCTTTATACTCTACTTCAGCCTCAGCTAACGCAGTTTTTTCTATAACTGACCACATAACAGGCTTAGATCCACAATACAAATCATCATTCATTAGAAATTTATGAAATTCTCTAACGATAATAGCTTCGGATTCAAATTCCATTGTTGTGTAAGGGTTTTCCCAATCGCCAAAAACGCCTAATCTTTTAAATTCTTCTTTTTGAACTTTAATCCATTTCTTTGCAAATAATCTGCACTCACTTCTGAATTCATTTATTGGCACTTCTTCTTTTGACTTTCCCTGCTCTCTATACTGTTCTTCAATTTTCCATTCGATAGGAAGACCATGACAGTCCCATCCAGGTCTATAAATTGCATCAAAACCTGCCATTTGTTTAGATTTAACAATTACATCTTTAAGGATTTTATTTAATGCTGTGCCCATATGCACATTACCATTTGCATAAGGGGGTCCATCGTGGAGAATAAACTTTTTCTTACCTTGAGAAGATTTTCTGATAGAGGCATATGTATCAATTTTATCCCAATTCTCTAAAAGTATAGGTTCATTTTCAGATAATTTAGCTTTCATTGGAAGGTCTGTCTTTGGTAAAAGAAGAGTATCTCGATAATCCTTAGTATTTTTTTTATCTGACATTTATTTATCCAATATTTTAATTGCTTTTTTAGAGTCCATTGCAATTTGTTCTTTTAGTAAATCAATACCATCAAATTTTTTTTCTTTTCTGATAAACTCGATAAACGAAACTACTATATCCTTACCATAAATATCTTTTGAAAAGTCAAATAAATAGGTCTCAAGAAGCAATTTTTTACCATCAAAAGTTGGTCTAATACCATAGTTAGATACTCCATTATAACTCATACCATCTATCTCAACTTTAACAGCATAAACACCAAAATTTATTTGCAAAAAATCATTTACTTCTAAATTAGCAGTTGGAAAACCAATTTCTCTACCTCTCTTATCACCTAAAACGACTTTTCCTTTTATTAACCATTTATGGCCAAGCATTTTTTCAGCTGCTTTGAAATCGCCAGCCTTTAAAAGGTCTCTAACATTTGATGAAGATAGAACAGTTTCATCTTTTTTTTGCTCATCTACAATCTTAACAAGAATATTATTTTGTGAGCATATTCTTTTTAAGTCTTCAATATCTCCGGCCCTATTTTTACCAAATCGAAAGTCATAGCCGACTATTATTGCTGATGGTTTAATTGTTTCAATTATGATGTCATTAATAAATTCTTCGGGGCTTCTTTCGGCCATATTTTTATCAAAATTCAAAACAACGAAGCACTCTATACCAAACTTATTCAACAAAAACTCTTTAGTTTTTAAATCAGATAAATAAAAATTCTCAGAGTTCTTATTAAAAAACTTTCTTGGATGCGGCTCAAATACAATTACACCAGCATAAGAAGAGTTTTTAATGGATGTTTCTTTAGCAATTTCAATAATCTCTTTATGACCTAGATGTACTCCATCAAAATTACCTAAAGCAAAAACCCCTCCTGGTTCTATAACTTTGTTATCATTCTTTACAACTAACATTAGAAATATTTACCAATTAAATTCATCTATAAAAAAATTAGGATATATACCCTTATTTTCTATCGATTCTAAAATTTTATCTTTACTATTATTGGAAAATAATCCTCCAAGAACTAAAATAGAATCCAAACCAATTAAATTTGCTCCCTTGATATCTGTTTCCAGGCCATCACCTACAACTAATATATTTTGTTTATTTGAAAGGTTTATTGTTTTTATTTTTTCAATAGCTTCACTAAAAATTGGTGAATACGGTTTTCCAATATTTACAACTTTCCCTCCAATTTTTTCATAGGTTTTTGAAATTAACCCAGCACATGGTATTAATTTTTTTCCACGTTGAACCAAAAGATCAGGATTTGCACAAACCAAAGTCATATTTCTTTCTTTTGCAGAATTTAGAAGATCTAAATAATCATTTTCATCTTCATTTTCATCATCAAAAAGCCCAGTAACAAAAATAAAATCTGAGTCATTGAAATCAACCCTTTTAACACTTGTGCCTTCAAATATATTTAAATCTCTATCTGGTCCAATATGATAACAATTATTACCAAATATTTTTTCATTAAGTGATTTTCTTGTTAAATCTCCTGACGTGATTATATCATCGTAGCAATCACTCTTAAAACCAAACTTATCTAAAACTGTTTTAACATATGAAGATGGCCTAGGAGCATTAGATAAAAGTATAACATGATTATTTTGCTCTTTGTAGTTAAGCAGACATTCATTTATACCTGGAAATAACTCTTGCCCATTATGAATTACTCCCCAAATATCACATATCAAAGCATCATATTGATATGAAATATCAGAAAATCTCTTAACCTCCTGTAATCCCTCAAAACTATTTTCCATTTGCAATTCACTAATGTAACTATCATATTCAGTCAACTATTGGTTCATTTAGTTTTAAAGCTCTGGTAAGTTAAAATTGCAAAAAGGAGGAACTTATGAACTTATTTGATTTAAATGGTAAAAATGCACTAATCACAGGTTCAACAAAAGGTATCGGTGAAGCTATAGCAAGACAATTTTCAAATCATGGGGCAAAAGTTGTTATATCTAGTAGAAAAGAAGACTTATGTGAACAAGTAAAAGATGACATAAATAGTGAAAACCCAGAAAGCGCAATTTCTATTCCTTGTAATATTAACCATAAAGAACAATTAGAAAATCTAGTTAATGAAACAAATAAACAACTTGGAGGAGTTGATATACTTGTTTGTAATGCAGCCGTTAATCCCTTTTTTGGATCATCATTAAATATCCCAGATGATGCTTTCGATAAAATATTAAGTGCAAACATAAAATCCAATCATTGGCTTTGCAATCTTGTACTACCTCAAATGATAGAAAAAAAAGATGGTGTAATAATAATTATTTCGTCTGTTGGAGGCTTGAAAGGGTCTGAGCTTCTGGGTGCATACAGCATATCCAAAGCAGCAGATATGCAACTAGCAAGAAATATTGCAGTTGAACATGGCCCAAATAATATAAGGGCAAATTGTATTTCACCAGGATTAGTAAAAACCTACTTTGCAAAAGCTCTTTGGGATAATCCTGAAATTCTTGAAAATACAACATCGAAAGCACCTCTAAGAAGAATAGGCATGCCAGATGAAATAGCTGGAGCCGCAGTTTTCTTAGCAAGTGATGCTGGTGCCTTTACAACTGGACAGAATTTTGTGATTGATGGTGGCGTAACTATTACATAGGAAGATATTAATGGAAGTTCTATTATTGGGTGAGAAATGTTCTCCATATTTATCTATATTTAGTAAAAATTTAGATGAAAGTTGGAAGATCTCTACTTGGAAACCTGAAGAAGGAAGTGATACTCTTATTAAAAAATATCAATCGGCAGAAATAATTGTTACTGGCTTCGATGCAATGAATACCGGTAATGTATTCAAATATATTTCAGAAGCAAAAAACTTAAAATTACTTCAAATACCTTTTGTTGGTGTAGATTGGCTCGATAAATCGTTTATCCCTTCAAATGTTATGATAGCAAATGCGTCAGGACATGAAATAGCAATGGCTGAGTACACTATTGGAACAATGCTAGCTTTAGCGCTAGACCTATTTAATGTTGATAAGTCATTTAGAGATGGTTCTTGGGAAAATTGGCCTGGGCTTACACATACAAAATTAATAAATAATGAAATTTTTGGAAAAACATTTGGTATTATAGGTTATGGATTAATTGGTCAAGAATGTGCAAAAAGAGCGAAAAGCCTTGGAATGAAAGTTATGGGAATAAATAGAAAAATAAATAGAGTGCTTCCCCAAAACCTTGATTGGCATGGATCAACTGATGAAATAGATAAATTACTTAGCGAAAGCGATTATGTTTTACTAGCCTGCGATTTAAATGAGACAACACATAATCTTATAAATAAGGAAACACTGGGTAAAATGAAAAAAACTTCTTTTTTAATTAATATAGCTAGAGGAAATGTTTGTAACGAAGATGATTTATATAATTGTCTTAAAAATAAAAAAATCGCTGGTGCAGCAATAGATACTTGGTGGGTATATCCATATTCTGATAAAGAAAATAAAAATCCAATGCCATCAAATCTACCTTTTCATGAGTTAACAAATTTAATCATGTCTCCGCATAACTCTTCAAATTCATTGGAATCTGATATAAGAAGAGCTGAGTTTATGTCTAAAAACTTTTTGGCATTTAAAAATAATGATGAGGTTCCTGGTTTCGTTTTCTATGGAACAGGCGATAAAGTAGAGGTATAATAATTGATATGAATAATTCAGATAAAAAAATCGAAAGAATAACTGTATTAGCAAAAGATTTTACACCAGCAGCCATGGAATTTCATAAAAAGAATATGAGTGCAAAAGGATATAGAATGGAAGGCACTATAGTACCAAGAAGATTTCAAATTATTGAAGGTGTTGATGACGCAAAAGATTTATTTGAAGGTGAAGAATATTATGCTGTCACCTTTGTAAAAGAATAAATTTATTCGAGTATCTTATTCTTTATTTTATCGATGATATCTAAAGTGATGTTCAATTCCTTAATCACAAAATCATCAATTTTAATGTATCTACTCTCTATTTCATTAAACGCAGCATTTATATAATCTATTCTTGCTTCAAAAAGAGGTTTAATTTTTTCTGAAATCACTTCATTCCAGTTACTTCCTGATGTAGGGCCTTTATAATATTTGTTAGTTAATAAGTAATCTTCAATAATTACATCTTTCTTAACACCCATTAAACCCAATAAAAGCAATGACGCAAAGCCTGTTCTGTCCTTACCTGCAAAGCAATGAAAGACAATTGGTATTTCTCCTAAGGCAATATTTTCAAGAAATGAAGAATATTTTTTTTTATGCTGATTTACATATAAAACATAATGACTTTGAAGTGCATTTGCTAGTTCTTGACTAGTAATACCCTCTCTAGATGAAAGCTCCTGGAGATCCTGTGTCCCAAGTGTTTTAATAGGTATATGCAGTAATTTTGGCGAAGATGATTGGTTGAATGGAGATGGATTCTCTATCATTTCATTTTCACTTCTAAAATCACAAACAGTTTTTATTCCTAATTTATTAAGGACATTAAAATCTGATGAAGTCAGGTTTGATAAATGATCAGATCTATAAATTAAACCTTTTCGAATTTTAGATCCTTCTGATGCTTCATAACCACCCAAATCTCTAAAATTAGTTGCACCTTCAAGTTGAATATTTCTTTCCAATTAAATCTCCTATGGTAGCGGGGGAGGGATTTGAACCCCCGACACGCGGATTATGATTCCGCTGCTCTAACCAACTGAGCTACCCCGCCATGAGATGACATCATTAATCCTTTCAAGATATTAATGTCAACAATACTTATTGAGTTATCCACCCTCCCCCAAGGACTCTTGATGAATTATTTGCATCATAGAAAACACATGCTTGACCAGGGGAAACACCTTCCACATCTTCGTAAAAGTTAATACATAACTGCTGATTTGATAAAAACAAATTAGCTAACTTTGGCTCTTGGGTTGAGCGTATTTTTGCTTTTATTTTAATTTTTTTATCTTCTATTTGACTGATATCATCATCTCCAATCCAATTTACATCCCTAACATAAATATTTCTTGTTCTTAAATCATCTTTTGAACCAAGAATTACATCATGATTGTCTGGATTAATATCAATTACATATAATGGTACTCCAGTTGCAACTCCGAGACCTTTTCTTTGCCCAATTGTAAAGTTGACTATACCTTTATGTTGGCCAAGTATATTTCCATCAACAGACTTTAAATGGCCTGGCTTGAGGTTATTTGGATCAATTTTTTTTAAAATATCAGCATATTTTCCTTCTGGAACAAAACATATGTCTTGACTGTCTGGCTTATCAGAAACAGTTAAACCAATTTCATTTGCAAAAGATCTTATTTCAGATTTTTTAAAATCCCCAAGGGGAAACCTTAAAAATTCTAGTTGATCTCTTGTTGTTTTAAATAAAAAATAACTTTGATCTTTTTCTGAGTCTTTTGCACGATGTAATTGGCGATTATGTTCAAAGCCTTGAGATATTATATAATGTCCAGTGATAAGAGCCTTAGCATTTAAACCTTTTGCAGCTTCAAACAAATCATCAAATTTAACTTTTTCATTACACAAAACACACGGTATTGGAGTTTCACCTTTTTGATAGGATTCTGAAAAACTATTAATAACTTTTTCTTTAAAAATATCTTCATAATTTAAAACATAATGAGGGATTCCAAGATCTGCAGCTACTTTTCTAGCATCTTGAATATCCTGCCCAGCACAACAGCTACCCTTTTTACCATTTGAAGATCCTGAGTCATATAATTGTAAGGTTATTCCAATAACAGAATATCCTGCGTTCTTAACCAATGCGGCAGCAACGGATGAGTCCACTCCTCCGCTCATTGCCACAACAACTTTAGTCTCTTCTGGCTTTCCCTTTAAATCTAAATCAATAATCGGTAACATTTAAAAAACCTTAATATTTTAAACTCTTATAAAGCACTATAGGTTAATTATTCAATAATTTATAAATAATTTATTGATTTGAAATATGTTATATAACTAACTAATAAAATGAACCAATATAATGATATAATCAACGAAATGACTTCTTTGTCTTTTTTTGCAGGTGAAGAAATAATGAAGTTTTATCCAAATAAGATTGTTTCACAAAAAAAAGAAGACTTTTCTCCAGTTACAGAAGCTGATAGAGCATCAGATAAATTAATTTGCGACAGACTTGAAAAAAAATTTCCTGAAATATTATGTATTTCTGAAGAAAGCTATAAAAATAAAAATTTAACTAAAATTAGTGATATTTTTTTTCTTATAGACCCTCTTGATGGAACGAAAGAATTTATCGAAAAAAATGATGAATTTACAGTCAATATTGCATTAATTATAAATAACAAGACTGAATTAGGTGTTATTTATGCACCAGCAAAAAGAGAGTTGTATTATACAAATAATGAGAAAAGGTCATATCAATTAAACATAAATAGCAATGAAAATGATGTGAAATTAGAAAACTCAAAACAAATACATGTTTCTAATGAAAAAAAATATCTCATTTCAACTACTAGTAGGTCACATAATAATGAAAAAACTGACAACTATTTGAAAAATTATAAAATCAAAGACAAAATAATATGCGGATCCTCTCTTAAGTTTTGTCTTATAGCAAATGGTACTGCAGATATTTACCCAAGACTTGGTCCTACATGTGAATGGGATACTGCAGCTGGTCATGCAATACTAAATGGTGCAGGTGGATCTTTAAAAAAACTTAATGGTGATAATTTTCTATATGGAAAACTTGATAAAGATTTTTTAAATCCAGAATTTATTGCAACCAATTTTTAAGTCATATAATATTTTTATAAATTTGGAGTAACTTATGAAATTTAGAAATTATCTTTATGTTTTTAGTATAGTAATTGCTGGGGGTTATATATTTACACAAATAAACACAGGTAATAAAGAATTAGAAAATAAAAAAGATGAAATTACTAAATCAGATATAGCAAATCCTATATTTGCAAACATTAATCAAGAAAGAATAATAAATGCAGATAATGAACCTGGTTCATGGTTATCGCATGGAAGAAATTATGAAGAACAACGATACTCTCCTTTAGTTCAGATAAATAAAAACAATATAGACAATCTTGAATTGGCTTGGTCATTTGATATGAGCAGCACTAGAGCTCTTGAATCAACACCAATAGTTGTTGATGGTACTATGTTTCTAACAAGTGAATGGAGTATTGTTTATGCGATAGATGCAAAGACAGGTAATGAAGTTTGGTACTATGATCCCGAAGTTCCAAAAGATTGGGGTAGAAAAGCCTGTTGTGATGTTGTTAACAGAGGAGCAGCAGTTTGGAAAGGCTATGTATACTCTGCAACACTTGATGGCAGATTAATAAAGTTAGATGCTAAGACTGGCGAACTAGTATGGGAAATAGACACCCTTATAGATAGAGCAAGAGATTACACTATTACTGGTGCTCCAAGAATTGCCAATAATTTAATTTTTATTGGTAATGGTGGCGCAGAATATGGGGTAAGAGGCTATGTATCAGCTTTTGATGTTGACACAGGTAAATTGGCTTGGAGATTTTATACTGTACCTGGTGATCCTTCCTTACCCTTCGAACATCCAGAAATGGAACTTGCTGCTGAAACCTGGAAAGGTGGTGAATGGTGGAAAATTGGAGGCGGGGGTACCGTTTGGAATTCAATAGTGTATGACCCTGAATTTAATCAAGTATATATAGGTGTAGGTAACGGCACGCCTTGGACAAGAGTAATAAGATCACCTGGCGGTGGAGATAATTTATTTTTATCATCAATGATTGCCTTGGATGCAGATACTGGAAAGATGAATTGGCACTATCAAACTACACCAGGGGATAATTGGGATTACACGGCTGTACAGGATATGATGTTAGCCGAAATTGAGATTGATGGTGACAAAAGAAAAGTAATTATGCAGGCTCCAAAGAATGGTTTCTTTTATGTTTTGGATAGAAAAAATGGTGAGCTCTTAAGAGCACACAAATATGCAGAAGTAAATTGGGCCACTCATGTTGATATGGAAACTGGGAGACCTGTTGAAAATAAAGATAAAGATTATCTAGAAGAAAAACAATGGATTCTTCCTGGGGCCCTAGGTGGTCATAACTGGCAAGCAATGTCATTTGATCCTGATTTGGGATTAGTCTATATCCCTACTCAAATTGCACCAACTATATATAAAATGACTGAAGAATGGCAGAAAACAGGAAAACTAAAATATAAGCCAAACTCATGGAATACAGGCGTTGAATTAGGAAAGTATCTAGATTTAGCCTTAACAACTCCTGATGTGCCTATTCCTACTGGCTCATTACAGGCATTTGATCCAATAAGTGGTGAAACCAAATGGGAAGTCATGTACCCTCAACATTGGAATGGCGGTACTATGTCAACAAAATCCGGTATTACATTTCAAGGTAATGGAATGGGTACTCTTAACGCATATGACTCTTTTTCAGGTGAGTTGTTATGGTCAAAAGATATTCAGACAAGTATGTTAGCTCCTCCAATAACCTTTATGATAGATGAAGAACAATATATTGCTATTTTAGCTGGAACCGGTGGAGGGAATAATCATGGTGGAGATACCCTAGGTTTTCATGCTGAGCATTTAGCATCATTAAAATATGGAAATGCTGGTAGATTATTAGCATTTAAATTAAATGGTGAACTAACTTTACCGAGATTAGATTTATTAGAAAAGGTAATACCTGAGCAACCACTTTTACAATCAACTGAATTTCAAATTTCAAGAGGAACGGAACTCTATGGAGAATATTGTGCTTTTTGTCATGGTACAGCTGTAAGAGCAGGACCAGCTCTACCGGATTTACGTATGATGAGTAACGATAGTCATGAATTATTTAAGGAAATAGTTTATGAAGGAATTTTAAGTGAAAATGGTATGTCATCTTTTTCTGATGTTTTATCAGAAAATGATGTTGAAAGTATTTATCATTACATTGTAAAAACAGCTTCAGTAGATAGACAAATTCAATTAGAACAAAATAATTAGAAAATTTTAGAGGTTTATTATGGGACATCCAAGTTTAGGTAAAGGGTCAGCTACTGCAATAAATATTATTGCAATACTAACCTTATGTTTACTTGTTTTATATAAGGTTGTTTTAAGTACTGAAAAAAATGTTGTTAAAGAAATTAACATTAATAAAGAAATATCACTTAAAAAAGATGAATTATACGGAAATATCAATACTCAAAGAATAATTAATTCTAATAGTGAACCGCAGAACTGGCTTTCACATGGTAGAAATTATCATGAGCAACGTTATTCTCCACTTAATACAATAAATACTGAAACAGTCAAAGACTTGGAGTTGGAGTGGTCATTAGATATGGGCACAACCCGAGGTCTTGAAGCAACACCTATAGTAGATAATGGAATAATGTTTGTGTCCAGCACCTGGAGCGTTGTTCATGCAGTTGATGCTAGAACTGGTGAAGAATTATGGGTTTATGATCCAAATGTTCCAAGAAGTTGGGCACGTAAAGTCTGCTGTGATGTTGTTAATAGAGGTGTCGCTGTATGGGAAGGCAAAGTATATTTTGGAACTATTGATGGGCGCCTTATTAGTTTAGATGCAAAAACAGGAGAGCTATTTTGGGAAATAAATACACTTATTGATACGGATAAAGATTACACTATTACTGGTGCACCAAGAGTAGCTAATGATTTGGTTTATATTGGAAATGGCGGTGCTGATATGGGCGGAGTTAGAGGTTATGTATCAGCTTACAATATAAATGATGGTAGTTTGGAATGGCGCTTTTTTACTGTTCCTGGCGATCCATCATTACCATTTGAACACCCTGAACTAGAAATGGCAGCAAAAACTTGGACAGGGCAGTGGTGGACAATGGGTGGTGGTGGAACTGTATGGAATTCAATAGTCTATGATCCCGAGTTTAATCAGTTATATATCGGGACCGGTAATGGTTCTCCCTGGAATCAACAAATAAGATCTCCCGAAGGTGGTGATAATTTATTCCTTTCTTCAATTGTCGCATTAGATGCTGATACTGGTAAAATGAATTGGTATTATCAAACGACACCTGAGGAAAGATGGGATTATACAGCTACCCAAGACATTATGCTGGCTGATCTTGAGGTTGATGGAGTAAACAGAAAAGTCTTAATGCAAGCGCCAAAAAATGGTTTCTTTTATGTAATTGATAGAAAAACTGGTGAACTTCTCCGGGCTAATAATTATGTAAGGACAAATTGGGCTACCCATGTTGATCTAGAAACAGGAAGGCCTGTTCTTAATCCTGATAAAGACTATTATGAGAAAGCAGTTTGGATGCTACCTGGAACTTTTGGAGGTCATGGATGGCAAGCTATGTCTTACGATCCCAAACAAAAAATAGTTTTCATACCGATTATGGAAATTGCAGCAGTTCATAAAGTAAAGGAGACATTTGCAGAAACGGGCTTATTTAAAATGCAACCTGGAACAGTAAATACTGGTACTGAATTTAATTTATTCCAAACAGTTCCAGATATGTCTGATGGCGAGAGCATTCCTCCTATCACAGGTGAGCTTATTGCCTTTGATCCTTTAACTGGTGAAACTAAATGGAAGGTAAAACATGAACAATTTTGGAATGGAGGCCCTCTTACAACTGCAGGAAATTTAGTTTTTCAGGGTAATGGTTCAGGCTTCTTTGAAGCTTATAATGCAGAAAATGGTGAATTACTATGGTCAAGAAATACATGGGTAGGAATAATGGCACCTCCAGTTACATATATGATTGATGGACAACAATATATTAGTATTTTAGCCGGTGATGGAGGGGCAAGTAATTTTCTTGGAGATAATTTTGGTGAATGGGAAGGCAAAGTAGCGTCAATCAAATATGGCAATTATGGCAAACTATTAACATTTAAGTTAGGTGGAAAATCAAAAATTGAGGCATTACCTGAGAGGGATTTGACAATTCCTCAGCAACCAATATTAAACGCTAGTCTTGAGAATATAAATGCTGGTTTAGATATATATGCAAATTACTGTGCTATTTGTCATGGAAGTGGTGTCCATGGCAAAACTATCTCTGATTTAAGATATATGAGTGAAAGTACGCATGAAAATTTCAAAAAAATAGTTTTTGATGGAATGCTAGAGGAAAATGGTATGAAAGGTTTTTCAGATATATTAACTGAACAGAATGTATTTGAGGTTCACTCTTACATTGTCGATGTAGCAACAAGAGAAAGAAAAGCTCAATTAAATAAAAATTAATCTTTAGCAGGTAATCTTGTTATTGGTGGATCTATTAGCTCGAGCATCCATTCATCATCAACAGAATAATATTTATTTCCCTCTTTAAGTTTTTCCTCGAGACCAGTTTCATTTAAATCATCTAATTCTTCAGTGTCTACTTTTTCAAATTTATAAATTTGATATTTTTCTGCATCTGAAAATGCCTCACAATATCTTCTATCATAAGGAAATTCGCTAATCTCAGGGACAATGTTAAAGTTATTACCCTCTTCTTTTCGATAAATGACGAACATTTTACCTAATGTATTTTCAATCTTATTTGGTTCAATGCAATCATGAGCTATATAAATGAATCTATCTCCCTCTACAAATTCTAACTTAGTTATTCTCGGCTTACCAAGCATTTCATCTATCAAATTGTAAGAAAGTATAAATAAAAAAAAGGCAATAAAAATTAAACTTAATTTGAAAGTTAGAGAAAAACGAGAATAAAAAACAAACAACAACAAGAATGAGAAGGATAAAGCGAAAAGAACAGCAACTGTAATTGAATCCGGATTCATTGTTTAAGAATCCCGTTTTTAGTAATTAAAAGTTTTTCTATGAAACTTAAATCTTCGACATTACCTTTATCATCAAGAAAAAGGCGAACAGCAGTCAATTCATGTCCTGTTTTTGTTAAAAAGTGATCTCCAAAATATACAGTTTGTACTCTTGGATTAATTTTTTCAATTTTAACCTTAGTTTTTAATGGAACTACAAAATTTGCTTTATAATGTAAGAGATTGACGACATATTCACCACCCATAATACCTCTAATTGTTACAATTTCTTGATTTGAGGGGTTTTCAATATTTTTTCCATCAATTGTTATTCTATCGGCAAGCGTACCTCTATCATCTCTATCAAGGTGCATTAGTCCATCTTCTTTATTTTGAAAATAAACAACATTTCCTTTTGGATCTTCAACTATTAAATCAACATCATCAGGATGATAATCATCCCACTCAACTGAAATTATAAATTCTGCTTTTGACTCAATATTTCCATCTTCTAAAGGTTTTTGTATTAGAGCAAATGAAATAAAAAACATAAAAGCAAAACCCAAAAGCGCATTGAATAATAAATCAGTAAATGCGTCTCCGCTGCTATCATCATTAAAAATTACTTTGTCTCTCAAGTTATTCTTCCGTATAAAAAGATAATTCATTAATTAGTGTTGCAACATTTGCAGATGCTATTTGAAATTCAAGTCGAATAAGAATGCTTGAAATTAAACCAGTTAATGTTGTGTATAAAGCTACAGCCATTCCAGAGCTCATCGCAGATAATGCTAATTTTAATTCTTCTGGGCTTGTATTGTTAAGCTCTGAGATAGGTTGCAGCATTAGAATAAAACCAATCACTGTCCCTAATAAACCTAATTTTAAAGATATGTCTGCAGCCATCCATCCATAACTTAGTTTTTTTGCATATTCTGCTTCAAAAATTCTTAACAATAACTCTTTGTCTTCTCCCTGTTTAAGTGAGCGTATATATTTATTAATGGATAAAATTTTTTTTGATTTAGCGCTATTAGCGAGAATGGATTTTTCTAAATAAATATTTCGAGAAATATAAATCCAATAGATTGATACTATCACCCAAAGACTTAATATTGCTTTAGATATATGACTTTTATCGCCCTCTAACACAATAGCTACCAACCCTTGGTCATTGAGAACCCAGAAACCGAAAAGAATTAAAACCAAAAGAAGAAGAGATCGAAGTAAACCTGTCGATTTTGGTTGTTCAAAATTTGTCATTGCTTATCTTGCCTTTATTGAAAATTTATAGCTAATTATAAACCTTATTAATTAATTATCGCGAATAATGTATAAAATTGCTAATATAATGCAACAGAGGTTTTAAAAATGGAAGAAAAGACTCTTATACAGAATGGAGTTATCATTGATGGAACTGGTACAAAACCGAAGAAAGAGTCCATACTTATTGATAACTGTAGCATTAAAGCAACAGGAAAAGATGCAGACAAACTTGCTGACTCTAATGATGTCATCAAAATAGATGCCTCCGGTAAAACAATAATGCCAGGTCTTATTGACGCACATATACATGTGACTTTTGATGAGCCATCATCAAATGATGAATTATTTTTTCATAGAAGAGAGGCCTTATCAGCTATTATAGCAGCATATAATGCAAAAAAAGTTCTTTATGCAGGAGTTACTGGTTTTTGTGATCCGGATAGTCTTCATAGTATCGGTGTTGATTTAAGAGATGCAATCAAAAGTGGATATGTAGAGGGACCAAGAATGTCAGTTGGAGGAAATGCATTATTAACATCTGTTGGTGGAACAGCTGGAAGATTAATTCCTGATGAGGGTTTAAGAGGCTACGCAAAGATTGTTCAAAATAAAGATGAGATTGTAACTGAGGTTAGAAGACAAATTAAAAATGGAGTCGATTGGATTAAAATTCATGTTACAGGTTTAATCCCTAATCAAAAAGAAGAAGGTGAAATTTCCGTCTGGTCATTTGAAGAACTTAAGTTAGTTTGCGATTTAGCTCATGATTTAGGAACACCAGTAGTCGGGCATGTTAGAAATGCAAAAGGCGTTAAAGACTGTATAAAAGCGGGCATGGATATGATTTTGCATGCTACTTTTATGGACGAGGAGGCAATTGACTTAGTTTGTGAGACAAAAACACCAATTGTGCCTACTTTCACATTTCAAGCAAATCTTGCTGATTTTGGCGAAGCAATAGGTGCTTCAGAAGATTATCGCCAAATCTTTAAAAAAGAAATCGATGATAATGCAGAAATATTTAAAAAAATACATGATGCTGGCGTACCTCTTCTTTGTGGAACAGAAAGTGGTTTTTCAATTACTCCTTATGGAGAATGGCACTATAGAGAGTTAGAGGTATTTATCAAAGATATTGGTATGACAAATCTTGAGGCGATCACTTGCGCTACAAAGAATGCCGCTAAATCAATTAAGATGGAAAATAAAGTCGGAACTATTGAAAAAGGAATGTTAGCAGATATTCTTGTTGTTGATGGTGACCCACTTAAAGACATTACAGTCTTAGGTGACAAAACAAAATTATCTCACATTTTCTTAAATGGTAAAGAAATAAAAAGAGAAGAAGAAATTAAAGATATTTCACCCCCTCAAGGATGGCGATTATCGCCCTATTCTGATGGAATTTTAACTCAGGAACTTGCCAAAAAATAAAAAATGAAAGAATTTAACTTCACTAAATACGAAGATGCTATCAAGATATATCGGGAAAAAAATCTCATGCAAGCCCTATATGATGAGGGTGAAATTATTATGGATCAGGTTTTAGTTTGTCTGCATGGAGATGATCATAGAAAAAGAAGAAAAGTTGAAAATAAAGTTTTTTCTCGTGATACCTTCAGACTTTATGAAACCGATATTTATCCAGTAACATTAGATCAAACTATTCAACCTTTTTTAAAAAAAGGTAAAATGGATTTAGTAGATTTTGGTTTCAGAGTTTTATTAAACCTAACAGCAGATTTTTCTGGTGTAGATAGGCCTGAAAAATCCCCTGAAGAAACTGAAAAACTAATAAAGTTATTAAAAATATTTGCTTCTGGAGCTACTTTAGCACATTCAACTAGGGATAGGGATGAAGTGAAAGAAGAAATTAAAGTTGCTCTTAAAGAATTTGAAAGTAAATTTCTTGGTCCTTCAATAAAAAGGCGTGAGGAATTAATTAAAAATTCGAATGAAAATGAATTACCGACAGGAGTTCTTCTTAATCGCCAAGATATACTAACAGCATTATTGAATAATCAAGACAAATTACAGTTGCCATATGATGTTTTGATGAGAGAAATAGCGTTTTACTTACTTGCAGGCGCCCAGACATCTATTCATTCTTTAGTTCATACCTTTCATGAAATTATTAAGTGGGTTGAAAAAAATCCAGATAAGAAAAAAAATATATATGATCCAATATTTGTTCAAAAGGCAGTTCATGAAAGCACAAGACTTCATCCATCAAGCCCAGTTGCTTGGAGAAAACCAACATGTCCGGTTCACCTCCCAAATAATGAAGAAGCAAAGGAGGGAGATAAGGTTATTATTGATTTATATACCTGTAATAGGGATGAAGAAATGTTTGGCGAAGACGCTAAAGAATTCAATCCAAATAGGGAGGCCCCAAGTGGACAAAATGTATATGGTCTATCTTTTGGTTTAGGCATGCACTCCTGCATTGGTAGAAATCTTGCAGCAGGTGTGGTTCCAAAAGAAGATACAGATCCTAATGACCATCATTACGGAACAGTCGCCTTAATTTTAAATAAATTATTTGAGCACAATGCACAACCTGACCCCGACAATGCTCCAAAAATGGATGAGAAAACAAAAAGGCCAAATTGGGGGTATTATCCGATAATTTTTGATGTTTAGAAGGTTTAAATTTGACCCAATTTAAAATATCCGATTACGAAACAATTAAAAATGCAATGGTTAATAGAGACCTAAAACAAGCTCTTTACGATGAAGGAAAAGTTATTATGGAT
>CACANC010000006.1 GCA_902533755.1 uncultured PS1 clade bacterium | reverse complement strand
CACATCTACACTCTGATCATATATCTGACCTTGCCGATTTACATTTAAATTCTTGGATTATGAATCCTAAAAGATCAAAGAAATTAGATGTCTTTGGGCCAAAAGGAGTTGATCAAGTTGTTAATGGTTTTGATGCTGCATACAAATTAGATTATCAGTTTAGAAACGAACACCATGGCGATGATGTTGCGTCACTTGATTCTGCTGGCTACGAACCAAATATTATCGATTTAACAAGTCCAATTATTATTGATGATAATGGCTTAAAAGTTACAGCCTTCTCTGTGATTCATGACCCTGTTGAGCCAGCTCTAGGATACCGTTTTGATTATAAAGGAAGATCAATAGTGATAAGTGGTGATACAATTTATCATGATAATGTAATCAAAAACTCAAAAGACGCTGATGTTTTATTTCACGAGGCTCAAGCAAATCATATGATTAAAATTATGGAAAATGAAAATGTAAAGTTAGGCAATCTTTTGTTGGCTAAAGTTATGTCGGATATTGTTACCTATCATACGACACCAGTTGAGGCGGCAGAAATTGCAAATAAAGCTAATGTTCGACATTTGGTCTTTTATCACCTTACTCCCGCACCAAGAAATAATATTATGAAAAATATGTTTGTTAGAGGTGTAAATGAGGTAAGAGAGGAATGGACATTATCTGATGATGGAACAATGGTAATTTTACCTCTTAATTCTAATAAGATTGAAATCAAAAAAATAAATTAAATATGTTTTTTTTAATAACTAAAATTCTTGTGACTGCTGCTCTTATTGTCCTGATTAGTGAAATCGCTAAAGTTAATGATAAGTTAGGTGGCTTAATAGCTGCAATGCCAATTATGACACTGCTTGTTATTTTATGGATGTATTATGAAGGAAATTCTGATGAAAAAATTTCATCGCATATTTCTTATACATTACTTTATATTATACCAACTATACCAATGTTCTTAATTTTTCCTTTTGCCATTTCAAAATTTGGTTTTTTTATAGCTTTTTTAATTAGCATTTTAGTAACAGTGATTTCTGTGACAATTCTCAATCTTTATATAAAAATCTAACTTATAATGATTTTTGAAAACCTATTATAAATTTGGCTTCATTCTTCATCTGTAAACCATTTTTATCTTGATCAATTGGAAGTATGAATTCGATTGCCAATCGATCAGAGTGTTTTCCAGGTAAAAAATTAGTTATGAAATTCAACCCCACACCAAGATTTAAAATTTCACCGCCATAATTATATGGATTTGCTGTTTGTATTGGAGCCATGATATTTTTATCTTTACCTTCTATTGTATCGGTATCTAAATAATTTAACCTTAATGAATACGAAATATTGTTATTAAAAGAGCCTTGAAACCACAGGTTATATTCAAATTCATCGCCAAAATTCCAGTTTTCTTCTTCTATACTTTTTCTAAACAAAATCTGATTCCCTAAAACAAAACCATTTATGTTGTTAACATTTGTAATTCCAGTTAATAACCTTAAAGCTTTATCGCTTGGTTGCATGCCGTATGGTAAAGTAATCGAAGTATTTGTATTCATTGGCGTTAATACCATTCCCTTTTTTGCATTTTCGCCAATACTTTTTTCCAATCCGCCTATTAAATGCCATCTTACACTTTCATTTTCATGAAGATTAATTAATGCTGATAATGATATTTTTGATAAATCTGAAGATGAAGTTTCGAAAGAACCTAAATAATTTCTATTCATCATTCCTCTATATGTATCTAAATTCATTTCTTTATCATTGAACATGACCATGCCCATCAGAGTTACTTTATCAGATGGCGCATACATTGCGCCAAGCATAATCATTTTCATTGTCATTTTTCTAGGAATAACACTAAGTTCAGCCGGCATTTTAGGTTCATCCATATGTGGGTGTCTATGAGTTTTAAAATATGAATCATTATGCATCATTGGCATTTCAGAAAATGGATTTGGCTGTTGTAGAATTTCTTTATCAGCAACTGTATTACCGTTAAGCATATTTTTTTTCATTTCCATATTTGATACTTTAACAGATATCATCCATTCCCCTTTTTTATGAAAATGGTCAGCCATTAAACCTATAGGGCCATGTCCAATAGCTTTCGACATAGCCGAAAGGTTGTATGAGAAAAATAAAGTTGAAAAAATTAAGAATACTCTAATCATTAGCTGCTCCCTACCTACTAATAATGGAAAATATGTTTTTTTATTTAAAGTACAATTAATTAATTAAGACAAATTGTCTCGTATTGTTCTAAAACAATTTCTTATTTCATTTATAAAAAGTTCGGGTTGCTCAAAGGCTGCAAAATGACCCCCTTTGTCTAATTCGTTCCAATAGACAATATTAGAATAAACTTGCTCTGCCCAGGCTCTGGGCGTACGAGAAATTTCTTTTGGAAAGATACTACAACCAATTGGTAATGAAAGTTTTTCATCAGGATTACCTCCAAATGATCCAAAGCTCTCCCAATAAAGGCGTGCTGAAGACGCACCGCTTTTTGTTAACCAGTAAAACATAATATTATCAATTAATTCTTCCTTTGTGAGTATATTTTCGGGATGACCATCACAGTCAGTCCATTCATAAAATTTTTCAATTATCCAAGCTGCTTGACCTATTGGCGAGTCGACTAAGCTATACCCTAAGGTTTGTGGTCTTGTACTTTGTTGCTTTGAATAACCAGAACCCCATTCTTGATAATAATTTAAGCCTTCAAATGCAATTTTATCTCTTTCACTTGGATTTTCTATAGCCTCCTTAGTTGGTGGAGCAAAAGGCATGTTAACATGTAGTCCTAAACAATTACCTTTGTTTTGCTTTCCAATAGCAATTGTTATGGCTGAGCCCCAATCACCACCCTGTGCGAAGTAATTTTTATAACCAATTTTAATCATTAGTTGATCCCAAATGTCAGCAATTTTATCAACTCCTGTTCCGTTCTTTGTCGGTTTACTAGAAAATCCGTATCCAGGAAGAGAAGGGCAAACAACATGGAATGCATCCTCTTTCTTTCCTCCATAATTAAGAGGATCAACAAGAGGTTTTATTATTTTATGAAATTCTACAATTGAACCAGGCCAACCATGACTCATAATTAATGGTGTTGCGTTTTCAATTTCACTTTTAACATGAACGAAATGAATATTAAGTTCATCTATAGTCGTAATATACTGATCAAAAGAATTATAATATTTTTCTCTTTCTCTCCAGTTATAGTTATTAATCCAATATTCACTAACTTCTTTCATATAAGATAAAGGGGTACCTTGGTTCCAGTCGTTTACAGTTTCTTTTTCTGGCCATCGGGTATATTCGATTCTGTTTCTTAATTCATTTATATCTTGATCAGTAACTTCAATTTTGAAAGGTTTTATTTCTGGCATTGTTTTATTATTCTCACTTATTATTTAAATTATGCCAAAATTTATGCTTAAATAAAAATATATTTTTAAAGGGGAAGACTATGACTGATCATGTAGCGGATAGAATTGCTTTACAAGATGTTATGCTTAGATATGCAGCAGGTGTTGATGAGCGTGATTTTAA
The DNA here is from genome assembly GCA_902533755.1 of uncultured PS1 clade bacterium. GTDB lineage: Bacteria > Pseudomonadota > Alphaproteobacteria > MED-G09 > MED-G09 > AG-430-B22. The sequence continues at coordinate 47,090 of CACANC010000006.1, read as the reverse complement.
TCTTTATTCTTCATGTTTTATCGAAGATGTCGAGATTTTAGATTTTGGTGAAGAAGCTATAAATGGAAGAGATAATTGGGTTGAATATGTGAAAGGTGCACTCTCAAATTATGGTCCTACTCAACATATGCTAGGCCCCCAACTTGCCTCAATTAATGGCGATGACGCCCACTGCAGAACAGATGTTCAGGCTTTACATTACCTTAAAGAACCCGAGGGTGAAATACTTACTCTTTGGGCAACATATGAAACAGATATGAGGAGAGTTGATGGGGATTGGAAAATATATCGTCATAGATTAGTTTCTAGAGGAGTTCGTCAGCAATAATGTTTTTGAATACAAAAATACCACCACCAATAGTAACAATATTATTTGCTATTATGATTTTCTATTTTTCAGACAATTTTGCATATATCAATTTACCTTTTAAAATATATATTTCAATATTTTTTATAGTATTAGGTTTTATTGTAACTTTTTCATCAGCAAGAAATTTTAAAAAGAAAGATACAACAGTTAATCCTATGAAGCCTAATGAGACATCTAAATTAGTAACTGATGGTTTTTTTAAGATTACACGTAACCCTATGTATTTAGGTATGTTATTGTTTTTATTAGGTTTATCTATTTATAACGGTTTAATTGTAGGTTTAATATTCTTACCTTTATTTGTTGGATATATTACTTATTTTCAAATTATTCCTGAAGAGAATGCGATGCTTGAGCTTTTTGGTGAAGAATTCACAGTATATATGAAAAAAGTTAGGCGATGGATTTGATAAATGGCTGATATAAAACACTTGAAAGCAGATGCATCTCAAGAGGATATTTTGAGTGTCATTGATCAAGATGCGGCATTAATCTTAGATGATGTTCTAGATAATGATTTATTAAGTCAGATTAAAGATGAACTAGATCCATATTTAAATAATTATATTAAAGGAAAGACTGAATTTACTGGTTTTGAGACTAAAAGAGTAGGAGGCTTGTTAGCAAGATCAGTAGGTTGTCAAAATCTAGCTCTTCATCCCCTAATAAATAATCTAGCTTGTAATTTCCTTGAACCTTATGGTGATGGGTACCAACTTCACTTCACTTCTGCTGTCAGTATTGGTCCTGGAGAATCAAAACAGATACTTCACCGAGATAGAGGAATATGGGGTGGATATATTCCAAGAAAAATAGAAACTCATTTCAGTACAATTTGGGCTTTAACTGATTTCACAAAAGAAAATGGTGCTACACAAGTTGTTCCAGGTTCACATAATTGGGATAAAGATAGAGTTCCTGACAAGGATGAAATTGCTTATGCTGAAATGTCTTCTGGTTCAGTATTGCTATATACTGGAACTGTTCTTCACGGAGGTGGAAAAAACTCTACTAATAATGAGATTAGAACTGGAGTTTTTATGCATTATGCCTTGAACTGGCTAAGGCAAGAGGAGAATCAATATCTATCTCACCCTCCTGAAGTAGCTAAGAATTTTTCACCTGAATTAAGAGCCCTTATTGGATATTCAAAAGGTGGATATGTTCTTGGTTTTTACACTGACCCTGATGATAAAAAAGGAACAATGGATTCAGTAAGTCCTGAAAGAATTTTTGGTGAAGAAAGAGATGATTTTTCATCACTTCCCTCACAAAGCAATTTAGTTAAAGACACTTCTTAGTATATTTTTACGATGAAAAAATTAGATAATAAGGTAGCGATAATTACTGGCGGTGCTGGCGGAATAGGAAAAGCAACAGCATTAGAATTTTTAAATGAAGGCTCTGATGTATTACTTTTTGATTTAAATGAAAACGATTTAAAAAACTTGTGCCAAGAAATTGGCTCTAATCACCTCAGCTATTGCGCAGGTGACGTAACATCTATTGAGGATAATTTAAGAGCTGTAGAAATAGCAAAAGAGAAATTTGGCGGTCTTGATATTTTTGTTGCAAATGCTGGTATTGAAGGTGATGTTAAAAATTTAGAAGATTATGATATTGAAAAATTTGATCAAGTCATGGCTGTAAATGTGAAAGGGCCTTTTTTAGGCTTAAAGGCATCCATTCCGGCACTAACTGATAGAGGAGGCGGAAGTTTTATTATAACTTCTAGTATAGCAGGTTTATCTGGTGCACCACAAATAGGTGCCTATGCAACAAGTAAGCATGCAGTAATTGGTTTAATGAAATCTGCTGCAAAAGAGTGTGCTGACAAAAATATAAGAGTAAACACAGTTAACCCTTCTCCGGTTGAGACAAGAATGATGAGAAGTCTAGAGGAAGGCTTGATGCCGGGTGAGTCTGAGCAAGCAAAAGGTCTTATGGAGTCAAATATTCCATTAGGTAGATATGGTGAACCCGAAGATGTAGCCAAAGTAATGCTTTTTCTTGCAAGCGATGATAGTTCTTTTGTTACAGGCTCTATTTATACTGTTGATGGAGGAAGTACTGCTTAAGGCTTAAAAGGACCCTTTGCAATATATTTATCCATTGTTTGATGGTAATGTCTAAGCCTACTTTCTTGATAATTTGCATATGTTAATTTACCAGATTTACTAGCTCGAATACCTCTTTCAACCTCAGGTATATTACCCATATCTTGATCAAAAATAAAACCTATACCAGTTAATTCTTCAGCATCGTCCCAGTTTTCATCTTCATTAAGATAATGTATTGGGATTGGTTCATATTTTTCTTGCTTATCAGGATCTTTATGATTTCTTTGCAAAAACATAGCTTCCATTATTGCAGAGTCTTCTCTATTTCCATTTGGTCGAAATCTATAGATAAGGTTTCTTGGAAAGCCACCCCAAGGTGAAAAATTTGGAAATACATTATAAACTATTGCATCAAGCATTTCTGCATCTGATTTATCAGAGTAATCATGCCCATCGGATTCTTTAAAGGCATCTCTCATAGCTTGAGCTGCAACCTTTCTAGCTTCTTCGCCTTCTGGAACAAGAATCTTATCATCTGCAGCCATTCGACCAGATCCGTAAAAAATGGTGTCTAGTATTTCCTGCTCATCTACATTTTTAAGATTTGGACTTGGTTTTCCTGTTAAAGCAATATTTCTATTCATATGATCGCCGTAAATATCATAACGTGCATTTTCATCTGCCTGGAAAGGTAAAATTTCAGGATGAATTAATGTTGCATGAAAAGACTCCATAAATGCTTCTTGAACTGTCTTCCAATTACCTGGAACTACTTTTGAAACATGAATAACTTTTTTACAATCACCTAGATTCCATCTTTTATGATGTTCCGGAAGAGGGGCAAGGTATTCTTCTAGTGAGACAGCTTTATCATCCATATTAATAAATACAAAACCTTCCCAAATCTCAACTCTAACTTCTGGAAGTTTAAAATCTCTATCTTTTATGTGCTGAAAATCCCATGGAGCAGGAGTAAATTTTAATGATCCATCTAAATTCCAACAAAAACCATGGAAAGGACATTGTAAATCTTTACCAAATCCGCGTTCAGTCTTAATTCTTCTTCCTCTGTGCAAACAGCTATTATAAAAAGCTTGAATTTTATCTTCCTCAGATCTCACAATTAAAAAAGACCAATCAAGTATATCGTAAACAAGACTATCACCAACTTCAGGAATATCCTCTACTCTGCAAGCAAATTGCCAGACTCTAGTCCACATGCAGTCTCTTTCTTTTTCAAAAAATTCTTTAGAAATATATCTGGAAGTATCTATATCTTCAGAGCCAAGATATTCATAAGTTTCTTCAACCATAAATTCAGGTACTGTTTTTGCATCTTCCATTAAGTATTCTGTATAGCTTATATCTGGCGATCTTTCGTCACCCGTTTTAACAACTGAAAGCTTTTGGTTTTCTTTTTTTATTTCACTCATAACAACACTATATATAGCATTCCCTAGTTTTTATGTTAATTTTTAATTTTAGCAAGAAAAAATGATATTTTTTGAAACAATTTTTTACTCAAAAAAAACTGTAATTTCATTATATTTTAACCTAGACTATAAATTAATTGAGCTTAGTAATTAATAAAAAAGGGGGTTTTCTATGAGTATTATGGAAGAAAAATTAGCTATAAGAGAGCTTTTAGATCGATATTGTGACGGTGTTAATCAAAGAGATGCTAGCATCTGGGGCAGTACATGGTCAGAAAATGCTATCTGGGAAATTCCACATTTAGATATCAAAAATGAAGGCAAGGAAACAATTATTAATGTTTGGAATGAAGCCATGAAAGGGTACCCATTTGTACATATGATCGCCCAACCTGGTTTTATAAATATTAATGGCGATAAAGCTTCTATGAGAAGCTATACTATTGAAACGGCAGTTTTACCTGATGGAACTGAATTACGACCTTGTGGTCAATATGATGATGAATGCATTATAGAAAATGGTGAATGGAAATTTTCTAAGAGATCGTTTAGCAATCTTTATGGAGAGTAATTATAATGAATAAAATTATACCTACGCCAAGAGATAAGCACCCTGATCCTGAACTAAGAGGAGATAGGATTTCAGGTGAAAGATATTATTCAAAAGAATTTATGCAAAAAGAATGGGACCATATGTGGACAAAGGTATGGCAGATTGCAGGGATTGCATCTGAAATACCAGAACCAGATGATTTTTTTGTCTATAAGATTGGTTTGGAAGAAGTATTAGTGGTTCGTCAAAAAGATAACTCTATAAAAGCTTTTTACAATGTTTGTCCTCATAGAGGAAATATATTGGTTCATGTTGAAAATGGATCATTAGATACATTTAAATGCACTTATCATGGATGGGAGTACGATACTGAGGGAATTTTAAGGAATCTTCAAGATCCTGAGGATTTTGACGATGGTAACCCTTGTGGAAAAATTAAATTAAAAGAAATTCATTGCGAAGTTGCTCTCGGTTTTGTTTGGGTTACTCTTGCTGAAAAACCTCAGAAGTTTGAAGAAGCTCTTAACCCCTTAATTAGCCATATGAGTCCTTATCAGCCTGAGAAATATATAAGGGTTTTAAATCTCACTTGCGAAGTTGATTGTAATTGGAAGATAATTCACGATAATTTTAATGAGTCATATCATTTACCAACATTACATCCTGAGCTATCAGTTCATATCGAAAATGATTATAAATTTTCGCAATTTGATATGTATGATAATGGTCACAACAGAATGCTTATGCCTGGTCATAAACCTGCATTGGGAGATCAATCACCAAATGAAGTTAATTTCCCTCTTGATGCTGCGTTAGAGGCATGGGATCTCAATCCTAAGGATTTTAAAGGTAAAGCTCAAGAAACAAGACTAGCTATACAAGAGCAAAAGAGGAAATTAGCCAAAGATAGAGGTTTTTGGCATTATGAATTTTTAACCGATGAACAATTGACTGATTATTATTTTTATAATTGCTTTCCTAATTATGATATCACTATGACTCCTGACGGGATTCAGTTTCAAAGACCTCAACCACATCCAAAAGATCCAGAAAAGTGCCTTTTTGAGCATTGGTGGCTTGTTCCAGATATGGAACAATTATCAGCCTCAGCAACTTTTATGGGGTCAGATACAACTGAAAATACTGCAGGAGAGAATATGACCGAGACACCTCTTGGACCAAGGCCATTGAGACCTGCTGAGCATGAATGGGTAATATATCCGGAAGGCTCCATGGGTTATGTTACTGATCAAGATATCAGTATGGCTATAGGTCAACAAAAAGGCGTCAAGTCAAAAGGCTTTACGGATGCAATTTTAACCAATCAAGAAAGAAGGGTTAGAAGATATCATGAGGTATTAAATGATTATATTGAAGGAAGAAGATAGGGTTTAATTAATATAATTCAATTATTATTCCAGGCTCAACTGTGTAAAAATTAATATTTGTTTCAGAGGCTATTTTCTTCAATCTTTCCCTAGGCTCTAAAACTGGTTCATCAGTTAATATAAAGGTTCCCCAGTGCATTCCTATACTCTTTTTAGCATCAAGATCTATTGATATATTCAATGCTTCCTCTGGAGTAACATGTGAATAACTCATAAACCATTCAGGATCATATGCACCAATAGGTATCATTGCAAAATCTACTGACCCAAGTTTATTTTTTATCTCAACAAAATCTTTTGAATAACCTGTATCACCAGCATGGAAAATATTTTTATTATCGTTTTCAATGAACCAACTGCCCCATAAACTTTTATTTCTATCTCTAAGACCTCTTGCTGACCAATGCTGTGCTGGAGTGAAAGTGAATTTTGTTTTGCTTATTATTTTATCTTCCCACCATATAAATTCGTATCCATTAACAAGTTGATATTTTTTCAGTAACTTTAAATCACCCTTTGGAACTAAAATTTTAACATTAGGAAATCTCTTTTGTATTTTTCTTAAACTATTGATATCAAGATGATCATAATGATTATGACTAATTGTAATAACATCAATTTTTGGTAAATCTTTAATATCGATTGCAGGTTTAATTAGTCTTTTTGGTCCAGCAAAAGATAATGGAGAAGCCCTATCCGAAAATATAGGATCAAATAAAATTGTAATATCGCCATTATTAACTAGAAATGTAGAATGGCCAATCCATAAAGCATAAAATTTACGATCTTCAAAAAATTCAGAATCTATTATTTGACTTGTTTCAATAAATTCTTTTTTTGGTTCTTCCCGACTCCAACTCCATTCTAGAACTTCACTAAGACTTTTTTCATTCTTCTTACCATCGGAATTAGAAAATCTATCTTCTGAAAAAGATATTGAAGTAGAAAGTAGAATTATAAAAAAAACTAATAGTAATCTCATGCAAATTATATAGTCTTAAATAGATATGTTTTCAAATAATGATTTTAAGGAATAAACTATGGAAAAAATATACGATATTATTATCTGGGGAGCGAGTGGTTTTACAGGAAGATTAGCTGTCGATTATATTTATAAGAATCAAAATAACAGTAATTTGACATGGGCTGTAGCAGGCAGAAACGAGTCAAAGATTAAAGAGATACTTGATGGAAAGAATGTGCCAATTCTTATTGCAGATAGCCATGATAAGGAATCCTTGGTCGATCTGGTTAAGAAAACAAAGGTAATTCTAACAACTGTTGGTCCATATGCGAGATATGGATCTGAGTTAGTAGAAGCATGTGCTGAGCATGGAACTCATTATTGTGATCTAACCGGTGAAGTGCATTGGATGAGGCATATGATCACTAAATATCAAAATACCGCTAAAGAAAGTGGAGCAAAAATAGTTCATACTTGTGGTTTTGACAGTATTCCGTCAGATATAGGAGTTTATTTTCTTCAGAAAAATATGCGTGAGTTACATGGTGTAAATGCAAAACAAATAAAATATAGAACAAGGGGCTTTTCAGGGGGTGCCAGTGGGGGAACTGTTGATAGCCTTATGTCAATGATGGAACAAGCCAAAAAAGATTCTTCTATTCTTAAAATTATTGCAAATCCATACGCACTTAATGATAAAGAAAAAGGTCTAGATGGTCCGGATAAAATGTCACCATATTTTGACGAAGATTTTAACGCTTGGGTTGGCCCTTTTATTATGGCTGGAATTAATACTAGAGTAGTTAGAAGAACAAATGAATTACTAAATAATATTTATGGAGATGATTTTGAATATAATGAAGGTAGTATTACTGGCAAAGGGCCAAAAGGCTTAATTGGTGCAACAACATCTGGAATGGTGACCGGAGGAATGGCAGGAATGGCTGCATTTTCTCCAACGAGATCTATCTTGAAAAGTTTTCTCCCTAAACCAGGTGAAGGACCTTCAGAAGAAACAATGGAAAATGGTTTTTTTGAAATCGAATTATTAGGTATCCACCCAACGGATAGAGATAAAGATATGCGGGTTTGGATTCATGGCGATAAAGATCCAGGATACAAATCTACAGCTAAAATGATATCGGAGAGCGCTATGGCTCTAGCACAAGATGATTTAAGTGTTGGTGGTGGTTTTTGGACTCCTGCTTCTGCAATGGGTGATACTCTTATTAATCGTTTACCAAATGCTGGAGTTACTTTTAAGATAATGGATAGTTAAGGAGAATATTGATGATAAAAGTTATAATGCCTATGAGAAGAAAAGAAGGTATGACAATCGAGGAATTTCGAAAATACTATGAAACCAAACACAGAATAATAGGTGAGAAATATCTAACAGGATACGCTACAAAATATATAAGACGCTTTACCAATCCTTTGCCCGATAGATCAGGAAAAATATATGATCCAGATTTCGATGTATTAATGGAAATATGGTATCCGGACATGGAAACATTCGAAAAATGTGCTGAAAACCTTCAAAAAACTGAAATTAAAAAAGAAATAAATGATGATGAGGAAAAAATTTTCGATTTATCTCTAATGAGAACTTATATTGTTGAGGAACATGAATCTAAGATGTAGGATTCTCGTTTGAAATAATTTTAAGCATCAATAAAATGTTCTTATGGATAAATCAAGGCGCTTAACAAGATCAGATAGAGCCAGAAAAAGAAGAGCTAATATTAAATCGATTATCAGCAAAAGAACACAGAATACTTACTCTCACCTTCATAGGTTAAAAATTAAAAAACAAAAAATAAAGATTAAATTAGTTCAACCTTAAGGAATTATAATAAAAAAAGTTATCCACATAAAATTAAAAAAAGATATCGCATAAATACAAAATTTCTTATTAGATAAGAATCATTCTCAGTTTTAAAATAATAAGGAGGGTTATATGACTGAATATCAAATTCTAAATATGTTTTGGATGCAAGCTATAAGTAATGCAATGTTTCAATTGGGAGTTTTTGTTCTTTTGTGGGCTGCATTAAGAGGATCATTAAGGATTTATGATCAAGGAGCTAATTTACCTACAAAAATTATTAGTTCTTTATTTGGACTTGGCATAGTTTACAGTGGTTTACAGATCTCTGGGTTCTTTTCTATTAATTGGAGAAGCACTTCATATTCTTTAGGGCAATTGGATAGTTTATCTCCACATGCACAAAGGTTTGTAGATTTTTTACCAATTTCTGAACCTCCTCAATTTTCTTTAATTCCTTGGGATCCAATAACTGGCGTCTGGTGGATAGTGGTTGTTATTGCTCTTCTTGCGCCAATTTGGGTAAAAAAATAAAAATAATAAAAATTATATAAATTTATTCATTATTTAAGAAAGGAGAAAAAAATGGAAGAATTTCAGATATGGACTTTATGGGCGAGCAATAGAGCAGGTACAGCATTAGTATCAATAGGGATTATATTAGCTATTTGGCTATCATTAAGAATTGCGGCTGCAACAAGGGCTTCAGATGAAGCAAATGTTATCGCAAAAATTATATCAACTGCATTTGGTCTTATTGTCGTAGCATTTGCATGGCAACAATATACATTTGGAGGTAATTTATGGATAGTTACTGCAAGAGCAATTACAGATCTTAAAGAACAAAATGGATCAATATCAGAAGGTGCTCAAGCTTATCTTGAATATGTTGGTACTACTGAAGCACTTACAACTCCAACCCCATTAGGTATAGCCTTTTTAGCAGTTGTTACAATAATAATTTTAACTCAGATTTGGTTACCTAAACAAAATTAATTTTTTTTAAATTTATGAAAAAAGCGTCTATTTAGGCGCTTTTTTTATTAGGGTTCTTTTCCATTTAGATAATCATGTAGTGTTTCATGAAAGTATCTAACTCTCGTTTCTTGAGCTGCAAGATAAGGCTCTTGGTATCCTTTTGATCTTACACCTCTTCTTAAACCATCAGTAAGTTGCCAATCTTGATAAACGACATGATCCCATAAGTCTTCAACTCCTTTGCCGCCGTCATAATCTCTAAAATCTAATTCAACTTCTTGAAGTTTAACTGGGTTTACTTTAGTGCGACTAAGAAATTCTTGATCGTTAGCTTCATCTTTTTTACCTATGCCTGCAGAAGTTGAGGTAAATGCTTGATCGTTTTCTCTGCCTGTTTTACCTATACCTTTTGCTGATCCACCAATTGGATATCCCATATCCCATAGATCAAAAAAACATTTTTCTGGATCAGTTGGATGTGGAAACCAGTTTAAGAGAATGCAGCCATCTGCTTGTACACCCATAGCAATATTTGGAAAAATAAATTGAAAAGGGCTTTCTGTTAACTCTTCATCAGATAGGTTTTCATAATGATGGTAACCTTTTTCTTTATATAATTTTCTTTTTGCTTTTTTTAGATCTGTCCAACCTTGCTCAGATAATGTTTCATAATCAGGATACTGACTCACATCAACTCCCCAACTTTCAAGTATCATTTTGAACGGATGATCTTCATCTTCGTTCACTTTATCTCTTAATGATGGACGACCCATTTGAATTATTCTCGCATGACCTTTTGGAAACATTTCATATCTTGAAGTAAAATGATCTTGGTCAATTACAGAAGGTACCTGAGGATGTACAAATCGAGTATGATATGACTCATTAAAATTATCGCAAAAGAATTTCCAATTAACATCCAGCTCAACTCTAACCCATTGAGCTCTAATTTGATCTTTAAAATTGTGATTTTTATATATCTCAGGAATTGGATCTAAATAATCCATAAGATCAGGAGCCTCATCACTCATCGTGTAAAAAATGAAACCATCCCATGTATCAACTCTAACTTCGACTAACTTTCTTTTTCCTACTGGACTTCCTTGAGGATAATCATCTTCATCAGGAACACTTATTACATCGCCATTTAATCCAAACTGCCAATCATGATAAGGGCAACGAAAAGAGTCTTGTGAGCTATCGCATTCAACTAGTCTTTGACCTCGATGCGCACAGCTATTGTAGAAACCCCTTATAGACCCATCTTTTTGCCTTACAATGATAACGGATTCTTTAACTAAATCATGAACAATATAATCACCTGGTTCTTCAATTTGTATTTCTCTTCCAGCTATTAACCATACTTTTGTCCACATATGGCTCCATTCTTTATCCATAAAATCTTTACAAAAATATCGATCATTAGTTATTGAGTCGCCTCTTAATTCATTTGGATTCTTACCGTCTAATACTGATGGGTGTTTGACTATTTTATCCATTTTTTCCCCTAAAAAAATTTCTTTTATAATCTAATAAATTTTACAAAAAAAATATATTTTTACAACTTATCATAGATATATCTATCTATGAAATTATGAAATTGTTGAACTCTGTTTTCTTGTCCGGATAGGTATGCTCCCTTAAAACCCCTTGAATGAAAACCCAATTGTTGTGCACTTGACCTATCAAGATCTTGATCTGCAACATCACTTAATGTTTCTTCGCCAAATATAACAACATGCTTATCAACCTCTTTCCATTCAACCATATCTTCTGGACTAGCAACCAACATTGTGGGATTGGTTTCAGGATTTTCCGAGTCTGTTGCTCTTAGAGCCATTTGCCAATGATCATATATTGATTTATTAGGGTCGGTAGGATGAGGTTCAGTTCTTTGAAGAGTACAAACCTCAGCAGTAAATGTTATTGATGTACCTGGAAAAATATTAAAATGAAATGCATCAGTTAACCAAGCATCTGGCATTCTTTCAAAGTGGTCGAAACCTCTTTTAGATCCTAACTTTCTTTTTTGTTTTTGTAAGGCCTCTCTTACCAAATGAGCCTTACCATCAAAATCTTTTGGGTTTAAGTTCCAATTTAATAAATCGCCTTCAAGTTTTTCATTCATTTCGAAAGTGCCTTTATCCCTTAAAGAGGGGAGGCATCCTTTCATTTTCATTAAATTGTGGCCGGTATTAAAAAGTTCAAAATCAGTGTTTTTGTAATCATCATCAAAGTAATCGATAATTTGAGGGTGAGTCATTGGCAAATGATAAGACTCATTAAAATTATCTCTTAATGCTTTCCAGTTAAAAGGCACTTCACTGACTTTATAATAAACTCTTTTCATACCGTTAAGGTCATGCATATCGAAGTATTTTTTTACTTCTCCTAAAAAATCAAATAAAGGAGTACAGTTTTCATCCATATTATACCAAATAAAACCACCATAAATTTTACAAGGAATTTCAGTTAGATTAATTTTTCCACAAGGATTTCCTTGAGGAAAGTCATCCTCATCCTGAGCATAAACAAGAATACCCTCATTGTTGAATTTCCATCCATGATAAGTGCATGTAAAACTTGGAGAAGAACCATTATCATCATGAACTAGTCTATTTCCTCTGTGAGGGCAAACATTATGGAAAGCCTTTATAGAATTATCTTCCTGCCTTACCATTAAAATAGATTCACGGCCTATTTCATGGGTTATGTAATCGCCTGACTCGGGAATTTCATTACTCCAGCCTCCAATATTCCAGACTTTGGCCCAAACTTTATCCATCTCTTTTTCCATAAAGCTATGAGATGTGTATCTTTCTCCAGTAATTTTAACTTCTTCATCATAAAATACATTAGCTGATCCACTAACGATTTTTTCTCTTTCTTTTTTTAAATCAATACTCATAGTTACCTTTATTTTTATTAATCATGTAAAATTGAAAATGTTCTTTTTAGGAAAAACCATTTATTTCCTTTTTTTATAAATTCATCAAGATATTGACCATGAATTTGAGATTTTTTCTCTTCAATATCTGTGCTCACTTCAATTGTATAGGTAGTACCTGAAGCCTTATTACCATTTATATCTAAGGAACCTAAAAGGGCTGTGAAAACAATATACTTATAATTTTCCATTGCTTCCTCCCACTTTTTAACTATTTCTTTTCTTCCTTCAACTTTTTCTAATCCTGGAAAATTAGGAACGCTCCATATTGCATTTTCATCCCAAGTTGACCCCCAGTCATCAGAATCCTTTCTAGTTACGGCATCGCCATAAACCATAACTAATTCATGAATTGCTAATCTGTCTTCAAATGGACCAATAAAAGCCATTTTTCCCCCTAAATTATTATAATCTAATAAAATTAAGCCAAATCAAAATTAATTAATAATTATTTTACATTTTATATATTTTTCTTTAATTTCCAATAATATTAATAATTATTAATTAATTTGAATATACCTGGGGAGGGAACAGAATGTTAAACATAAAGAAACTGGTTATTTCAGTATTTTCAGTATTTTTTGCTTTTTCAATTAATGCTCAAGATTCTGATGTAAGTTCACTTTCTTCATCTATTGAAGAAATTGTCGTTACGGCTCGTGCTACAGAGGAATCTATAAGGGATATACCTGTTGCAATTACTGCCTATAGTGAAGAAGAAATGGAGAATCTTAATATTAATTCTCTTGATGATATAGCTGCGTCATCTGCATCACTTGAAATTAATCGTATCAATAGTGGTAGTGGAGTTCAAATAGCAATTAGAGGTATTGCATCTAGTCCTGGTAGTTTAGGTATTGAGCAATCAGTTGCTGTTATGATAGATGGTGTTTATTTTCCTCAAGGAAGAGTTATTAATGAAGGATTATTTGATACAAACCAGGTTGCAATTCTAAAAGGTCCTCAAGCTCTTTACTTTGGTAAAAATGCTACTGCAGGTGCTGTTTCTATTGTAACTAATGACCCAGGTGATGAATTTGAAATTTCAGGAAGCGTAACACATGAATTTGAATATGAGTCAGATACATATGAATTTGTGATATCAGGACCTATAAGTGATAACTGGGGCGCACGTTTGGCTGTTTATGAGAGCGAAATGGATAAAGGTTGGTTTAAAAATACTGCAACTGACACAATTTATACTACTGTTGATGCAGCTAATGGTTTTGCTCCTACAGCACATGAAAACCCTGAACCAACAACCAAATATTTTCCTGCAAGCGAAGAGTCCTATCAAAGACTAACTATTAAAGGAGATCTTGGCGATAGATCAACTTTGAAGCTTAAGGCAAGTTTTGCTGATAAATCTATGGCTTCAGTTACTATGGCTGAATTATTTGACTGTTATCTAGGTGATATTCCCCAAATAAACACTGGAGGAGTAGCAAATCCTCTTCCAACTGGAGGTGAGTGTAAAAAAGATAGAGCTACAGGTTTTAACAATATACCAACTGTTCCCGCTGCAGCTTATGAAATAACAGGGCAATTTGGTGGAGAGTTAGGTGAAACCTATGAGTCAAAAATTTACACTGCAGATTTCACACATGATTTTGATACAGCTCAACTAAGAGCAATTTTGAATTCTCATGAACAAAATGTAGCTTGGGTTATTGATTGTGATTACAACTCAAATACAAGTTGTTTTGCTGGTGAAGTTAATGATTTTGAAAATTTATCTCTAGAACTAAAGTTAGTTTCTACTGGTGGTGGATCACTTAACTGGGCTCTAGGCGGATATTGGCAGGAAACAGAAAGATATTTTGCACAGGAAGTTATTTTTGCAGGTGCTGAAAATTCTGCTGCTGATCCAACTAATAGATATGTTGCATATGATAAAATTTCAGAAACTGATGGAGAAACCTTCTCTGTTTATGGTGAACTGCGCTGGGATATAAATGATACTATGCAATTAACAGCTGGTGGTCGTTATATCGATGAATCTAAAGATTCATATTTTATTCAACCATATGTTAACCCTGTTTTCGGTTTCTTATTTATTGAAGGAAGAACACTAGCTGCTGATCAATCATTTGATGATTTTGTCCCAGAAGTAACTTTCCGATATCAGCCTTCCGAAACACTTACATATTTTCTAGCTTACAAAGAAGGTTGGAAGTCTGGTGGTTTTGATAACGGATCAATTGACAGCACTTTAAATGCAGATCCACTTGGAGATATCACATATCAACCTGAAAAAGTTAGTGGTTTTGAAGCTGGTATAAAAGCTCTTCTAAACGACGGAAGTCTTGAAGTGAATTTTGATATTTACGATTACACTTATGATGATCTTCAGCTTAATTACTTTAACGCTGCTACATTTGCTTATAGAACTCTAAATGCTGAAGAGTCTGAATCAAGAGGTTTAGAAATACAAGTAGCTTACCTTCCTCCATTAATTGATGGATTAAGATTAACTGCTGCATATGGTTATAACGATTCAAATTATGTAAAATTTGTTGGTCCTTGTGCAGGTGGTCAAAAACCTTCAGAGGGTTGTAATGTTCCAGATGGCGGACTAACACTACAAAATCTTAATGGTAGTAAAAAAGCTCTAGCTCCTGAAAATAGATTAAATTTAGGTATTAACTATAATTCAATTTTAAGAAGCGGTCTTGAGCTTGGGTTTAATATGAATCTTAAGGCATCTGATGATTATAGATTAAGCGACACTATTCCAGACATTAAACAACCAAGGTACAATACTGTTGATGCAGGTATAAGTTTATCTTCTCCTGCTGCTGGCTGGAAATTAGCTCTTATTGGTAGAAACCTAGGTGATGAATATATTCAAACTTCAGGTTCTGATGCACCTTCAACTGGAGGTGGCGCAGGTACAGAAGCTGGTTTTGCTGGTGATAGATATGCTTATATTAAACCAGGAAGAACTATTGCGCTAAAATTATCTTATCAAAGATAATTTAATAAGAATCTTTATTTAAAAGAGGCAGTGAAAGCTGCCTCTTTTTTTTATTAAATTTCATTTATCTATTATAGATTAATCATTTAATTGATGATAAATCATTGTAGATGGTAAGAAGTGTATTATTTCTATTGATTTTATTTTTTTCTAAGGTTTCAGCCTCAGAAATAATTATTTATCCAAAAGATGAAACAGAACCTGTGTTTACTTCTGGTGATGCAGCTGATGATCCAGCTTTTTGGTACAATCAGAAAGATCCTTCAAAAAGTGTTATTTTTGGAACCGATAAAAAATCAGGACTCCATTCATTTTCATTAAGTGGAAAAAGGATGCAGTTTATTCCTTCTGGAAAAATTAATAATATTGATAGCAGAAGTGGTTATAGTTTTGGTGCGAAAAACTTTTCTATATTAGCAGGTTCAAATGCAAGTAATAATTCAATAATAATCTATCTGATTAATGAAGATGGAATAATTGAAAAATTAAATAAAAATGAATTTAAGACAAATCTTGAAGGTGTTTATGGTCTTTGTATGTATAAAAGCAGTAAATCTAAAGCTACTTATATTTTTGTTAGCGATGCTATAACGCTTACTATTAATCAGTACAGAGTACTTAATTTCTTTCCTATTAAAACACAATTAGTTCGGGAAATTAGGACAGATTCAACTTCAGAAGGTTGTGTTGTTGATGATGAAAGTGGAATTTTATATTTCGCTCAAGAAGATAAAAATTCTGGTGTTTATTATATTGATGCTGAACCAAAAGATAATGAAATAAAGATAATAGATAGTATAAAAGAAAATGGCGGCCAAATAAATGGTGATACTGAAGGCTTAGCCATATTAAATCATCCTGAAGGTAAATTATTAATAGCATCATCTCAGGGATCAAGTGATTTTCCAGTTTATAATTTAAGCAATAAGAATAAATTCATAGGAAGATTTTCAATTGGTAAAGATAATGAAATTGATGGTGTCTCAAGAACAGATGGAATTGAAATTTATACTGGTTATATTAATGAAGAATATGAATCTGGTATATTAATTGCTCAAGACGATATGAACATGGCAACCTTTGATTTGGATGGGGTTTCTTTACAAGCAAAAAAAATTAATCAAAACTTTAAATTAGTTCCAGTTAAGCAAATAGTAGAAATTTTTTTGGATTAATTTTTTGGAGTTTCCATTAATTCAATTAATACGCCATCAGAATCTTTAGGATGAATAAAGATTATAGGGGTACCATGCGCACCAATTCTTGGTTCATTTAAAACTGTAGCTCCTTTTTCCTCCATTTCAATTTTTGCCTCATGAATATCTTTAACTTCGAAACAAATATGATGTTGTCCCCCTTTGGGATTTTTATCTAGGAAATTTTGAATTGGTGAGCCATCCCCTAGAGGCTCTATCAGCTCGATTTGACTATTTGGAAGATTAACAAAGCAAAATCTTACACCCTGGTCGGTCATTTCACCAATTTCTGTAATATCAGTTGCGTTATATAAGTTTTTATATGTTTCAATAGCTTTTTCTATTGATGGTACTGCAACGCCAACATGATTTAATGGTCCAATCATTTTAAATCTCCTATAAATTATTTGTAAAAATCTTTTTTTTCATTAATCTTTCAATCAGATTAACAAAATTACTAAATAAAATAAATATTATCAAAAAAGGATTAAAATTATGCTCAAAGTTCATTTTGCTCCAAATTCTAGAGCCGGCAGAATTATATGGTTGTTAGAAGAATTATCTCTTCCTTATGAAGTTAATAATATGGCTTTTCATCCAAGTGACTTAAAGTCAGATGAACATAGAAAAAGACATCCTCTAGGAAGAATACCAGTTCTTGATGATGGCGATATTAGAATTTATGAGTCTGGTGCGATAGTAGAATATGTTCTGGAAAGACATAAAAATGGAGGATTAAAGCCTTCTTCAGATGACACGAATTATCCTGATTTTTTACAATGGTTTCATTATTGCGAAGGCATGGTAATGCCTCCAATTAATACTATTGTTGTTCAGACAATTCTTCTTCCTCCTGAAAGGAGAGATGAAACTGCATTAGGACAAGCACAAAGATTGCTGACAAAATCATTGGCTCCTGTTGATGAAGCGCTTGCAGGAAAAGAATATTTGATTGGTAATTTTTCTGCTGCAGATATTATGCTTGGTCATGCATGTTTTATGAGTAATAGAATGGGTTGTATCCCAGATGAAATGAGTAATCTTAAAAAATATGTTGAAAATATTACAAATAGACCAGCCTTTAAAATAGCTATTGAAATGCAATAGAAGCTATCTTCTGATGATAAATTTTTGGACAGTTAAAGTAATAAGATTTGTTACAATTTTTTTTGTAGTTGCA
Source organism: uncultured PS1 clade bacterium (assembly GCA_902533755.1). Taxonomy (GTDB): domain Bacteria; phylum Pseudomonadota; class Alphaproteobacteria; order MED-G09; family MED-G09; genus AG-430-B22. The sequence continues at coordinate 29,216 of CACANC010000006.1, read as the reverse complement.
ATTATTATTGCCTCTTATTTTTATCCAGGTGGAAATATTCATGATACTGCTCAATCGGGATATTCATTTACTCATAATTTTTTAAGTGATTTAGGCGGATTAGAATCTCATTCAGGTGAAGATAATATTATATCCTCGATTTTTTTTAATTTATCAATGTTACTTTTTTTCTTTATCGGCATTTCTTTTTTGTTCGTTCCCATTTTATTTAAGGAAAATAAGCCTACCTTTATTTTAGCAATTGTAGGCTCTTTATTTTTCTTTATCGGGTCGATGTTTTTTGCTGGTGTTGGTTTTACGCCTTACGATGTTTTTTTTGATCTTCATGTGTTTTTTGCTCTTAACTCTTTTAGATTAATGATTCCTGCATCGTTAATTTATTTAATAGTCTTTCTAAGAAGCTCTTTGAGTATAAAATATATAGCTGTTATAGCCTCATTTTTATTTCTTGTTACTGCATATGTTATTTACTTAAATTTTGGAGAAAATCCCTTATCAAACAAAGAAGCAATGATTACTTCTGCTACAATACAAAAATTTATAGCATTTATGTCAGTTGCGACAGTATTCTCACTATCTTTTGGATTTTCAAAAAGAATAAACAATTCTAAATAATTTAGTTTTTGCAATTAAATTGCAATATCAGACAAGTAAAAATTACTATGTTATAAGCGCTCTAAATTGAATTGGAGTTTATTATGGAAGAATTAAATCAAGCTAAAGTCTGTGAAATTTTAAATCAGATTATGGAATATGAATTAGCCGGTGTTGTTAGATATACACATTCATCTTTAATGGTTTCTGGGCCAAATAGAATACCAATAGTTGAATTTTTACAGAGCCAGGCTACAGAGTCCCTAGATCATGCACAACAAGCAGGAGAGTTTTTGACGGGCTTAGATGGCCATCCAAGTCAGAAAATTGCTAAAATTGAAGAAAGCAATAGACACTCTATAGAGGATATTCTTGAAGAAAGTCTCGAGCATGAAATTCATGCTTTAAACTTATATAAGGAACTATTGGATTGTGTCGAAAATGCATCAGTATATCTTGAGGAATATGCAAGAACAATGATTGGTCAAGAAGAACAGCATACAATTGAATTAAAAAAGATGCTTAAAGATTATTCATAAGAAATAATTCATTTATTTAACATTTTTGACACTTTAAAGATTTATATTTATAATTTATTTGAAATTGGGGGAAATATTATGAGTCAACAAGAAGAAAGTTTTAATCCTGAATACAATCCTCTTGGCGCTGAAGGATCAATTGATACTAATGCCATGCCTTGGATATCAGTTAAAGATGTAAAAGGATTATTTATTAAGCCAATAAGAGTAAGTCCAGAAAGTGGAATGTTTTCTCTGATATATAAATTAGAGAAAGGATGTTCGTTTCCTAGCTCTGTATATCTTGGCGGAATGGATATGTTAGTTTTATCGGGTCAACTGAGTTATGCTCAAGAGGATAAAGAAAGTGTTTTAGCTCCAGGAACTTGGGGTTTTATAGCAGCAAATTCCAGAGTTAATTCAATAACTGCCATTGAAGAAACTGAAGTTCTAGCTAATTTTTATAGCGCATTAGCATTATTGAAAGATGATGGCTCACTTCAATCTCTTTTAACAGGAACTGATGTACAGAAGCTTGCAACTGAAAAAAATATTTCTCTTGTCCCTAATTCATCAACTGAATGCTGGGAAAGAGGTCCTCAATCATATGATGGTCCTGGAGAACCTTTGGCTATCGCTTCTTCTAATGCTGCGACATTAGTAGATTCTGATGTGGGATCAGTATTATCATCTGAAATTTCTCATCCACATTTTGTTGATACTAGAGAAGTACCATGGTTTACAATGCCAACAATGCCTGATGTTGGTTTAAAGCTTTTGCGTGTCAGTGAAGAAACTGGATTCGTTTCTATGATTGTTAGACATAATGGAGTTGCTCTTCCGCATTCGCATATTGGCGCTAGTGACTTTTTGGTATTGAGCGGAGCTTTAGGCGTTAGAGCAGGCCCTCCTGAAGGATATGGCCCAGGTATGTGGTTCTATGAACCTGCAGGTGCGAGACATGAGGAAACACAAAGAGTTACAGATGAAGATTTAATCTATACTGCTAATATATATGGTCCTTTAGTTTTTGATTCTGGACCTGGAACGCCTGTTGAGGCTGTTGTTTCCTGGATGGATTATAAAACAATGGCTGAAGAAGGCGGTATCAAGTTGGTTCCAAATTCTAATTCAAATGATAAAACCTTACTTGCATGGGCGCCAATAGAAGCAAATTAAAAAAGTATAATGTAGTTGATCTGTTCTGTGGGGCAGGAGGCTTTTCTCTTGGTCTAAAAGACACGAATAGATTCAACTCAATTTTAGCTAATGATATCGATATGGATATGTGCGAAGCATATTCGTTAAATTTTCCAAAAACAAAAATACTATCTAAATCTATATCCGATATAGATTTTTTTTCTATTATTAGGAAAAATACTATTGATGTTGTAGTTGGAGGACCTCCTTGTCAGGCTTATTCACTATCGGGGAAAAGACATATTGATGATCCAAGAGCTAATTTGTTCCTAGAATATTTTAGAGCAATTGAAATAATTAGACCCCAGATATTTGTTTATGAAAATGTAAAAGGTTTATTCTCATTCAAAAAAGGAAATATATTTAATCAATTAAAAGAGATATTTGAAAAAATTGGTTACGACCTTTCTATAAATCTCGTGAATGCTCTTAATTATGGCGTTCCTCAATCGAGAGAAAGAATATTTATTATTGGTTGTAAAAAAGGATTAAATTATTCTTTTCCTAAATATTCACATGCAAATAAGTCAATAAGAAAACCTTTAACAATTAGTGATGCAATTTCAGATTTACCTAAAATAAAAAACAATGAAAATTCAGTAAAATATTCATCGAAACCAAAAACAAATTATCAAAAACTTATGAGAAAAAATGCTCCCGATAATTTGATGGATCATAAATCATCAAAACACAGTGAAAATCTTGTTACTATGATGAGTTACTTACCGGAAGGTGGATTGAAAAATGATTTACCTTATGAAATTAGACCAAAATCTGGATACGCAAATAGTTATGGAAGATTATGGTGGAATAAACCAGCAACAACTATTACTAGAAACTTTGGTACACCAAGTTCGGCAAGATGTATTCATCCTAAAATAGATAGAGCTTTAACAACCAGAGAGGGAGCAAGATTACAAAGTTTTCCGGATCGCTATAAATTTTTCGGCTCTAGAGCAAAGAAAAATCTTCAGATTGGCAATGCAGTTCCTCCTCTTTTAGCAAAAAAGATAGGAACTAGTATTTCTTCAACTCTTGATAAATTATGATTTAAATTTTTTTTTATAATGCTATAAAAAATATATGAATAAAAAAACCTTTCTAATTGCTGGTTCTACAGGTTTTCTTGGATCAAAAGTACTAAATTTTTTGTCTAAAGAGGATACAAAAATTTATTGTCTTTCAAGAAGAACAAATATGTTTAACCATAAAAATATTGAGGAATTAATTATTGATTTTGAAACCATTCAAGAATTTGAATTACCAAAAATAGATCATATTTTTTTATGTTTGGGTTATGAATTAAGGGCTTGGGAATTATTATTTATGCCCGAGAAATTAAAAAAGTCATTTTATAAAGTCGATTATGAATATACGCTTAATATAGCAAAAAAGAGCTTAGATGTGGGTGCATCTTCAATATCATTAATATCAGCTGTAGGTGCAAATAAAAACTCTTCAAGTTTTTATCTTAAAACAAAAGGTGATTTGGAAGATGAGGTTAAAAAACTTCCTTTTAATACAATTAATATATTTCAACCTGGTCACTTAGCGGGAAGAATTGATTGGCAAAGAAAAAAAAATGATTTTAGAATAGATGTTTCTGCATTCGACTTTGCATCATTATTTCTCGACCCCTTTATGTTGGGCGATTTTAAGAAATTTAGAAGTATTAATGCAGAGAAGTTAGCAGAGTTTTTGGTGGAAATTTCAAAAAAGAATAAAAAAGGTATCAATTATTTTCAATATAATGATTTTATTAAAAAGTAATACTGTCGAAAAAATACTCTAAATTGTTTTTTTCATAAAATCCTAAATATTTTTCTCTAGTCCATTCGTCATCAAAATTATTAATCTTAAGAAGGTTTTTGGGCTGAGCTTTATTTTTATGAATAGCTAATATATTCATATCTCCGTCTCCAAAGAATATATTATCTTTTTCAGCAACTTTTTTTTCATTTACCCACCAAGAAAAGTGCCAGTAACATATCCAGTCATTTTCAAACAACCATTTCAAACATTTCTTAGTGTTTTTGATTTCTTTTTTTGCTTCCATGTACAAAGTAGGTTTGTGTTTTAAAAAAAAATCTTTCCCACCTTGTATTGCCTGCCATTCATGACCTTCAATGTCAATTTTAATTAAACCACACTTATCTACCTCAACATCATTTAAAGTTATTGTTTTAACTCTTGTGCCTTCGTTTGAAATTCCTGCTGATCCATATCTACCGTTTTTCCAAAATTTTTGATCATTTAATTTTGCCCAACCATTTTTATTTGAAATTGCTAAATTATGTACTTCAACATTTGTGATATCGTTGATTGTCAAATTAGCATTTAAGCATTGAGACATTATGGATTGAGGTTCAAATGCTATAACTTTACCATAATCTCCAACATTATTTGACATTGGTAATACTGTAGTTCCTATATTAGCGCCAATATCAATTACCGTATCTCCTTTATTTACAAATTCAGACATAACAATATTTTCTCCTTCAGCCCATTCTCCATAGTGAGATAAACACTTTCCAATAACTGAGTCATTAACTGGCCAAATCATTGATCCGTGTATAGTAGGTGAAATTCGAAATTTTTTAAAATTGATGTTCATTATTTAGGGCATTTTTATTTTTGTTAACAGACTTAATGTAATATTGATAGAATAAAACTGCAATATCTATGTCACAAAGCTAAAATAATTGTTATTATGAGTTTATTAGATGCCTTTTAACATTGAAAATAAAAATGTTTTGATTACTGGAGCAACCAGCGGTATAGGGAAAGCAGCAGCGATTAAGCTTTCTTCACTTGGGGCAAATATATTTTTTGTTGCTAGAGATAAAGATAAGGCGCAAATACTTGTTAACGATATTCATAAAATAACTGAAAAAGAAGCAATTCCGATTATTGCTGATTTATCATCGCAATCCGATATTCGTAAAGCAGCAGAAACATTCAATTCACATAATTTACCTCTTCATGTTTTATTAAATAATGCCGGATTAATTAATAAAGAAAGAAAGAAAACAATTGATGGTTATGAGGAAGTTTTTGCGATAAACCATTTAGCTTATTTCTTATTAACGGCTCTCTTGATTGATAAACTTAAAGAAGGAAACGATAGTAGAATTGTTAATGTTTCATCAGGAGCCCATGCTTTTGTAAAAGGTTTTAATTTTGAAGATGTTCAATCTGAGGATGTTTATAAACCTTTTCAGGTTTATGGTTATTCTAAATTAGCTAATATACTATTTACAAAAAAACTATCCACTATCCTTGAAAATGAAAAAATTACAGTTAATTGCTTGCATCCTGGTGTTGTAAGCACCTCTTTTGGGCAAAACAATGGAAGCCTTCAGAAATACTTATTTTTTCTTGCTAAACCCTTTATGCGGAGTTCTGAGAGAGGTGCAGAGACATCAATATATTTGTGCTCTTCTCCAGAAGTTTCAAATACATCAGGGGAATATTTTTATAACTGTAAGATGGCAAAAACAACTAAATGGGCACAAAGTAAAGTAGATGCAGATAGATTATGGGATTTAAGTAAAGAGTTGACTGGTGTTTCATGGGACATAAATTAAACGGGACTGAATTTCAAATAAAAGTTTGGAAAGAAATTTTAAAAATACCTAAAGGTAAAACAAAAAGTTATAAGGAAATAGCTATTGCAATCAGAAGGCCGAAATCTTCAAGAGCAGTCGCAAATGCTTGTGGTAAAAATCCATATCCTGTTGAAATACCATGTCACAGAGTAATTAAATCTAATGGTGAAATAGGTGGCTATTCTGCAGGTGGATCAAAAGTGAAAAGAATTCTTCTTTCTAAAGAAATATGATAGACAAATTAAATGAATAAATTCCTTTTGGGTTTTGCTTATCTTTGTATTTATACAACACCTATCCAATTAGGTTTCTTATTTTGGGTTTCTTGGATAATTTTTTCAAACGATTATAGCATTTTATCTCTTTCAACTGATAAATTCTTAACAGAGAATTTATTTATAATAAAAGAATTGGTTTTCAAATATTTATGGCCTTTAAAACCAATATATCAATTTATTTGGCAAATTCCCGCTATTATTTGGATAGCTATTAAAATAATAATTAGTACTTGGTTAGGCTTTTATCTTTTGAAAATTGTAAAAAAAAGGAATGTTGAATGAAAGGTATTCTAATTATAAATCTAGGAACTCCAGATAATCTAGAGCTACCTTCAGTTAAAAAATATCTTAAAGAATTCTTATCTGATAGTTATGTTGTTGATATTCCAACGATAATTAGGAAAATATTAGTCAATTTTATCATTGTCCCTTTTAGATCAAGAAAAACACAAGAAGCATATAAATCTATTTGGACAAAAAATGGCTCTCCATTAATTATTAATACTAACCTGATAAAAGAAAAATTAGATCAGAAAATCGAATATCCTGTTGAAATGGCAATGCGCTATCAAAACCCTTCAATTGAGAAAGGGCTTATCTCATTAGAAGAAAAAGGCTGTAAAGAAATAATTGTTCTTCCACTTTATCCTCATTATGCAGAGGCAACTTCTTTAACTACTAAACTAAAAGTAAAAGATGTTAAAGATAAGTTAGACCTTGATTTAAAGTTATCTTTTCTAGATGAATTTTATAATGAGGATGGGTATATAGAATCTTTGTCAAAACAAATTAATTCACACCTAAATGATGATGTTGATTTTTTACTTTTTAGTTATCATGGTATTCCCAAAAGACAAAATGTTAGAACAAATCCAACATACGAGGAACAAGTAAAATTAGCATCTAAACTATGTGCAGAGAGACTTGATTTAAAAGATGATCAATGGGGCGTTGCTTTTCAATCAAGAATTGGACCCGGCTGGTTACAGCCATTTACAGATAAAGTACTAGAAAATCTTCCTAAAAATGGAATTAAGAAGATAGCTGTTGTTTGCCCTTCATTTGTTGCAGATAATCTTGAAACATTAGAAGAAATTAATATAGAGGCAAGAGAGACATTTATTGAAGCTGGCGGTGAAAAATTTGTATTCATACCTTGTTTAAATAATGATGATAATTGGATAGACTTTTTAGTTAAGTATGTTTCTAATTAAGTGGGGAAAAAAATGATAACAAAAGCAGATGATTATCCTATTCATCAAAAACCCTCTCCTGTGGCGGAGGTAGGTACTTCTAGAAATTTTTATGATAGATATTTTTTTAATGGATACTCTAAAGATGATGAAATATTTTTTGGAGCTGTTTTATGTGTGTATCCTAATTTAAATATAATGGATGCAGCTTTTACTATCGCTTATCAAGATACTCAACATAATGTAAGGGCATCACGAATACTTAATTCAGAGAGATTAGATACTTTTGTAGGTCCAATTGAAGTTAAAGTATTAGAACCTCTTAAAAAACTTCAAGTTTTAGTTAATGATAAAGATTCAGGTATTAATGCAGATATAATTTTTAATGGTTTTACAGAAGTTCTGCAGGAGCCTCAAATGTATTTATATGACGGTCCTAGAAAAACAATGGATACCTGTAGAATGGTTCAACATGGTTCATGGACGGGGCAAATAAAAATAGAGAATAATAAAATAGATATTAATCCAGAAAAATTTGTAGGAACAAGGGATAGATCTTGGGGGGTTAGACCTGTTGGAGCTTACGATAGTCAACCACCAGTTCCAATGAGTTTGCCGCAATTTTATTGGTTATGGAATCCTGCTCATTTTGATGATTTTACCACACAGTTTCATTTTGTTGATGACTCTGAAGGAAATATTGTGAATGGGCATTCTATTTTACAATATAAAAATAAAAGAGAAAAAGAAACATTTTCAGACTTAGAAAAAACTGTTGAATATTTTAAGGGATCAAGAAGAGTAAAATTTCTTGAAATTAATGCTCTAGATAAAAATAAAGATAATATCAATTTGAAGGTTACTCCTAAAACAAGAGTTTTTATGTGCGGTTTAGGTTATATGCATCAAGAATGGGGTCACGGTCATTTTAAAGGTGAAAATGAAAGAACTTACGATACTTACAATTTAAGTGAAGACCCTCATGACCCACCATTTCTGCATATTCAATCAATAAGTGATGTGACTTTATTAAGAAAAGAAAAAATTTATGATGGATCATGTATTCTTGAAGAGTTAATTCTTGGACCTCATTTGCCTAGTGGATTTAAAGATTTATTTGATCGTTAAAAATGCCAGTTAGTACTGAAAAAAATTTTGATAAAAAATTTAATCTCTTTAAAGAATGGTTAACGCAACAAGATAATTTTAAAGATAAAGGTCATTTAATTATAGCAAATGAAAGTTCTATAGCCTCAGGGTTTTCAAATGAAACTTTTATTTTTAGCCTAAATGAAAATGATGAAATTAAAAATTATGTTTTACGATTGAAACCTACTAATTATCAAGTCTTTCCAGAATACAACCTAAAATTACAAGTTGATATTATGAATTGTTTATTTGAAAGAGGTTTTCCTACGCCAAATATTATATTATATGAATCAAACGATGATATCTTGGGTTCTGAGTTTTATCTTATGGATTTTATTGATGGCGAAGCTCCAACTGATAACCCACCATACCACATGGATCCAGAAGGAATGGTTGGTAAAGCTGATAAAGAAGATAGAAGAAAAATCTGGACAGAATGGATATATTATTTGAATCGAATTCATACATTGGATATCAATGATTTAAAATTAAAAGAGCTAGATAAAAAGTATAGAAACAATGATCCATTGGATATTGATATTGACTATTATCAAAATTTTTTAGATTGGGGAATGGATGGAGAAGATAATCCTTTGTGCAATAATGTTTTAAGCTGGTTGAAAGAAAATAAACCAAAAAAAAATAATTCATTAAGTCTATGTTGGGGGGACTCTCGTCCAGGCAATATTTTATATGATAATTTCAAGGCTTCTGCTTTGTTGGATTGGGAAATGGCATCATACGGGGATCCAATTTCAGATATCGCATGGGGTTTAGCAGTGGATGATGCTAGCAGTATAGGATTAACGGTAGATAGGCTGGAAGGCTCAATGGATTATAAGGAAGCTTTAGCACTTTGGTCAGAGTATACTGGATTTTCTACAGAAAATTATAATTACTATAGAATATTTTCTTTGTTAAAGTTTTCAGTAATAATGGTTCGCGTTGCAAAGAAGCTTGTATTTAATAATATAATGCCATTAGAAAGCGATTTTTATAAAAATAATTATATTTCAAATTTTCTAAAATCTGAATTTGACGCAAATAATTCATAAATAAGAGGTTAAAAATGGAAAACTTTATTTACCCAGGTCTTTTAAGTAGCATTGCTTTGTTGGTTTATTATTTTACACTTTTACAAGCAGGATTAGCGAGAGCGAAATATGGTATTAAGGCCCCCTCACATGATGGCCCTGAAGAATATGTAAGAAAAGTTAGGGTTCATCATAATACTATTGAGCATTTAGTATTGTTTTTACCTGGTTTATGGCTATTTTCATTTGCAGTTGATCCTATTTGGGCATTTATTATTGGCATTGTATGGCCAATAGGACGAATAAAGTACGCATTAGATTATTATAAAGACGCTGAAAAAAGAGGTCCTGGTTTATATTTCAGTATGCCGCCAATATATATTTATATTCTTGGATCATTAATTGGTTTTATTATAAAAATCGTTTCGTAAAAGAGTTTTTGAATGACTAACTGGGGTATTCTAGGCACTGGTAACATAGCTAAAACTTTCGCATCAGCTATTAAAGAGACCAACAGATCAACTTTATTAGCCGTTGGAAGTAGATCAAAAGATTCTGCAGATTTATTTGCCTCAACTTATAATTGTATTGGTTTTGATGATTATCAAAAGCTTTTAGATGATAAAGATATTAATTCTATATATATCTCTACTCCTCATACATCACATTTTGAATTTTCTTATAAGGCATTAATGAATGGCAAATCTGTTCTTTGTGAAAAGCCTCTTACAATGAATTCTTCAGAGGCAATGCTGTTATTTAACCTTGCCAAGAAAAAGCAATTACTTCTAATGGAAGCTTTTATGTATAGGATGCATCCTCAAACCGATAAAATTAGAGAATTAGTTCAAGAAAATTTCGAAGGTAAAAAAATTGAAATAAAAGCAAGCTTTGGGTTTGAAGCTAAAGTCAAAAAAGATCACCGATTACTTAATCCGAAACTTGGGGGTGGATCTATTTTAGATATCGGTTGCTACCCTTTATCTATGGCAAGAATGATAGTTGGGCTAATAAATGGTAAAGAATTTATGGATCCAGAAGAATATGAAGTTCAATCTGATATAAATGAACATGGAATTGATTTATCATCTAGAGCGAAATTAACTTTTTCAGATGGATCATTAGCTTATCTATCCTCATCAATAAAAGAAAATTTAGATAATTCTGTTGAGGTTACAGACGGAAAAAGAACTCTTTTAGTCAGAGATCCTTGGCATTGTGGTGAATATAAGAAGGATAATAACTCTCTAATTCTTAAAGAAGGCAATAAAAAGATTTCTGAAATAAATATAGATGCTATGGGTAAAATTTATATAAATGAGATCAATCATTTTGATGAATGTCTAAAAAATAATATTGAAAGCATAAAAATATCTCATAAAGACTCATATGGTAACGCTGTATGTCTAGATGAATGGAGAAGGCTTGCAGGTGTAAGATATGATTTTGATGAGCCTGAGAATAACTTATCATCCTTTAATAAATCTTTATTTAATAATAAAGAAAATGTAATTCCCAAAATAAAAATTGAAGGTTTAGATAGTAAAGTTTCGAAGTTGGTTTTCGGATGTGATAATCAGATAGATACAAATCATGCTTTTTCAATGTTTGATCACTTTTACTCGATTGGAGGAAATGTATTTGATACTGCATTTATTTATAATGATGGAAAAAGTGATGAGCATCTTGGTAGATGGATAAATTCTAGAAACCTAGAAAATCATGTTATTGTTCTTGGTAAAGGCGCTCACACGCCTCACTGTTATCCTGAAATAATTCGCGATCAGCTTCTTAAGAGTTTATCTCGATTGAAAATAGACTGCATAGATATTTATTGCTTACATAGAGATAATCAAGATATTCCTGTTAAAGAGTTTATTGATGTCTTAAATGAACTAAAGGATGAGGGATTAATAAAAATATTTGGCGCATCTAATTGGTCTTTAAAGAGATTTCAGGAAGCTATTGATTATGCTGATAAGAGTAATAAAACTCCCTTTGGAGCATTGAGTAATAATTTTAGTTTAGCTCATATGATAGAGCCTGTCTGGCCAGGGTGTGAAAGTTCTTCAGATGAAGATTTTAGGAAATTTTTAAAGAAAAAAAATATTCCTTTGTTTCCTTGGTCAAGTCAAGCTAGAGGTTTTTTTCTAAAAGATACTTCAGAAAAAGAATCTTATCATCCTGCAGATCCAAACTTAGATGAACAAAAAAGAGTATGGCATAGTCAAGAAAATTTAATGAAAAGAGATAGATGTTTTGCAATGGCTAAGAAAAAAGGATTTGAACCAATAGAGATTGCTCTGGCTTATGTTTTAAATCAAGATTTTCCAGTGTTTCCTCTGATTGGACCTAGAAATTTTATAGAAACTGAAAGCTCTGTTAATTCTTTAAAAGTTCAACTGACCAAAGAGGAAATGCAATGGTTAGATTTAAATTAATTTAGACTTAAGCTATATTATAAATACCTTCTAAATCTCTTCCTTTCACAGTAACTTCTTGATTATTTTCCATCCTTTTTAAATGTGCAAGGGTAGACATTGCTGCAGCGGGATGAAGCGATTTATCAACATCTTTATAAATCATCTTTACTATTTCTGAGATCTTATTGTTTCCTTTTTTTATAGCATCAATAATCTGTTTTTCACGGTTTAGTCTATGAGATATATAGTCTGAGACTAACTTTTTAGGTTCATCAATAATTGGACCGTGAGTTGGAAAAAACTTCTCTTCTCTTCGAGAAAGCAATTTTTCTAAAGAAATAATATAATCATCCATATCACCATCGGGGGGAACAATAACTGTAGTAGACCAGCCCATTACATGATCGCCAGAGAATAAAATATTTTCATCAAGTAATGCATAGCAAATATGGTTTGATGTGTGACCAGGGGTATGTATAGCTTCAATTGACCATTCATTAGTCTCTATTTTATCGCCATCTTTTAATTCTATATCACCTTCAATATTTCGATCATAACCCTCCTCGAAATCATCTTGAGCAAGTTCATCATTACTTAAATTTTTATAATATATCTTTGCTCCAGTTTCAGATTTTAATTTTTTCGCAAGAGGTGAGTGATCATTATGGTTGTGAGTTAAAAGTATATGAGTAATTTTTTGTCCTAATGTTGCCTTCATTAATGCATTATAATGGTCATCATCAATAGGCCCTGGATCTATTACAGCTATATTTTTATTGCCTATGATATATGTACCTGTGCCAGTGAAAGTAAAACCTCCTGGATTGTTAGCAATTACTCTCCTTACAAGCGGCGTTAATTGATCGCAAACTCCATATTCAATTGATTTTATAAATTTTTCTAGTTGCATTAGTTTAATGAATATTTCCCATAAAAAACAAAAACTGATAATAATCTTATAAGAATAACTTAAAGTAATAAATTAATAAATATTATGAAATATATTTCTACAAGAGGAAATGCTCCTGAGTTAGGTTTTGAAGATGTTCTTTTATCTGGACTTGCAAATGATGGTGGTCTTTATATTCCAAAAGAATGGCCAAAGTTAGACTACAAAGAGCTACCTACAGCATCATATTCTGAACAGGCAGCATATGTTATCTATCCTTTTGTTAAAGGCTTTTTAAATTATGAAGAGTTAAACGACATTGCTAGTCAGGCTTATAGTCATTTTCCTTCAAAAGAGGCAATTGGGTTGAAAGAAGTTGAAAAAGGAAACTATTTATTAGAACTTTTTCATGGACCAACCCTTGCTTTTAAAGATTTTGCCATGCTTTTATTAGCTCAATTTTTTGAAACTTCTTTAAGTAAGAAAAATAAATCAATAACTATATTAGGCGCTACTTCAGGAGATACTGGTAGTGCCGCGATTGAAGCTTTTAAAAATAATAAACATTGTACTGTTTTCATATTATTTCCAAAAGGAAGAGTATCTGAAATACAAAGAAAACAAATGACAACTGTTGATAGCGCAAGTATTTATCCAATTGAAATTGACGGAACTTTTGATGATTGTCAAAACCTTGTGAAGCATCTATTCCAAAATCTTGAGTTCAAAGAAGAGGTGAGTCTTGGTGCAATTAATTCAATAAATTGGGCGCGCGTAGCAGCCCAAATTGTTTACTATTTTTCAACATTTCAGCAATTACAATCGAATAGAGTTTCTTTTTCAGTACCAACAGGAAATTTCGGAGATGTTTTAGCCGGATGGGTCGCAAAAAAAATGGGATTACCTATTGATAAATTAATTGTTGCAACAAATGATAATGATATTTTAGATCGGGCGATATCTAATGGTGACTACTTTCAAGAAGAAGTAAAGGCTACTACATCTCCAAGTATGGATATTCAAATTTCAAGTAATTTTGAGAGGTTATTATTTGAATCTTTATATAGGGACCCAGAAAAATTAAGAAATCTATTTAAAGAATTAAAGAAAAATAATGGTTTTAGAATAGGTAATGATACTCTTGCCTATATTAGAAATGATTTTAAATCAGGTAAGGCTAGTGAAGAAAAAGTAAAAGATACGATTTCACGGATTCATAAAGCTTCTAATATAATTCTTGATCCACATACCGCAGTGGGATTTTATGCATCTGCAAGTGAATTAAATTTGGATGTACCGATGGTTAATTTAGGAACAGCCCATCCGGCTAAATTTTCTAAAGCAGTTATTGATGCAATAGGTCTTGAGCCAGAAATTCCTGATAGACTAAAAAATATAATTAATAAAAAAGAGAAGTTTACTCAATTAGAAAATAATTCAGAAGCTTTAATAAGTTTTATAAGAAAGTACTCAAATGTTTAAACATAGAAATCCCACATTTTTCTTTTTTTTATTTTGCTTCTTAAGTACGCCTTTGCTGTCTCAAGTTATTACAATAGATTCGCATATTGATATTCCTTTTGATTATATGGAAAACCCTCAACATGATCCTGGTAAAATTACTGATATGCAAGTTGATTTAAATAAAATGAAAAAGGGTGGTTTAGATTCTGGTTTTTTTGTTGTTTATGTTCCCCAAGGACCATTGGACGAAGAAGGATTTAAAAAAGCAAAGCTTCTTGCTGAAAAAAAATTTCTAGCAATTTCAAAAATGACTAAAACATATTCTAATCAAATTGGACTTGCCTTGGCGCCAGAAGATATTATTCAATTAAAAAATAATAACCTTTTATCAGCAGCAATTGGAATAGAAAATGGATATGTAATTGGCGAGAATTTATCATTATTAGACCATTATTATTCTCTTGGAGCTCGATATATGACATTAACTCATATAGGTCATAATCAGATAGCAGACAGCTCAATACCAAGTAAAAGATTAAATGATGAAGAGGAATTACATGGTGGAATTTCAGCTTTTGGTAAGAAAGCGATAAAAAGAATGAATAATTTAGGAATGATGATTGATATTAGTCATATTTCAGATAAAGCTTCACTTGAAGCAATAAAATTATCATCAGCACCAGTCATTGCCTCTCATTCATGTGTAAAATCAATTGCAGACCACCCTAGAAATATATCTGACGAATTACTTTTTGCACTTAAGGAAAATGAGGGTGTTATTCAAATAACAGCATTTGCAAATTATGTTAAAGTTAACAATGATCGATTTAACTCTATAATCAGTCTCGGTAATAAGGTTGCAAAACTTTATGGTGATAAAAGTTTTAACCCATCATTACACTCAAATAAAAGAGAATATCTTGAGGGAATAGAAAATATAAATATGGAATTCCCAATGCCAGACATTGATGATTTTATAGATCATATAGACTATGTTGTTGATCTTATAGGTGTTGATTATGTAGGTATTTCCTCCGACTTTGGTGGAGGAGGAGGGATTAGCGGATGGATTGATGCCTCAGAGACTAAACTATTAACTCGCAAGTTAAAAGAAAGAGGTTATTCATCTAAAGAAATTGAAAAAATTTGGGGTGGAAATATTCTTCGTGTTTGGAAGAGAGTTGAAGATATTGCTAGCAATACTTAAGCTAATCCACTGTCATTTGATAGATTATTTATATTAAAACCTATTCCTTCAATTGCTCTTTCCCACATGTTATTATAATTATCATCAAATATTAAATTTTCATTAGCATTTGATATTATCCAATCGTTTGATTTAAGTTCGTTTTCTAGTTGTCCTGGGGACCAACCACAACATCCGAGATATAAATTTACTCCAGAGTTAATTTCTTCCATACATAATAAAGACAAAGAATCCTTAGACGAATTTAGAAAACAATTTGCACCATTGATCTCAATACTATCTTCCAAAATTATATCTGAATTATGCAATAGAAAACCTTTATCTATTGAAACAGGACCGCCATTAAAAATTGGAATATAAGCATTTGAACTTATTTGACTTATATTCATATCTTTGAGGACATCTTTTAAATTTATTTTGTGCGGTCTATTTAATACAATTCCCATTGCGCCGTCGGATGAAAAATTAATTAATAATATTACTGATTTAGAAAACCTTGGATCAGGCATTGATTTCGAAGCAATTAGTAAGCTTCCTTCAAATGTAATATTTTTATCCATTTTTCTTCAAAAACTAGTGACTAATTTATATCATAATATATATACTAAGAAACTTGCATAAGCAGGTATAAAATCAATTTTAATTTATTAGGAGAAAATTATGGCTATACAAGAAGGAGATAAAATTCCTGAAGCAACTGTCCATCATATGACTGATGCAGGACCAACACCTATAACAACAAGTGAATTATTCTCAGGAAAAAGATCAGTTCTTTTCGCAGTTCCTGGTGCTTTTACTCCAGGTTGCTCAATACATCATTTGCCCGGTTTTATAGATAATTCTGATGAAATTCTAGGTAAAGGTGTAGATCAAATAGTTTGTTTATCAGTAAATGATCCTTTTGTAATGGCTGCATGGGGTAATGATAAGGGCACAGGTGATAAAATGCTTATGGTTGGTGATGGTAATGGTGAACTTACTGAAGCACTTGGCTTATCTATGGATGGTTCAGGTTTTGGTCTAGGCAAAAGATCATTAAGATATTCGATGATAATTGATGATAATTCGCTAACAAAACTTAATGTTGAAGAAAACCCAGGAGAAGTTGCCTCATCAAGTGCGGAAACTATTCTTAGTCAATTATAATTTTTCTAATGCTGAACGAGCAAGATAATCTGCTTGCTCGTTTCCTGCATTACCAGCGTGACCTTTAACCCAAACCCAAGATATATTTTTATCTTTTATAGCTTCATCAAGACGTATCCATAATTCCTTATTTTTTACATCTTTTTTACTGGCTGTTTTCCAGTTATTTTTTTTCCAATTCGATATCCAACTTGTTATTCCATCTTTTACATAATTGGAGTCCGTATATAAGGTGATTTCATAATCTTTATCTATTTCTTCTAGTGCCTTAATTGCAGCCATAAGTTCCATACGATTATTTGTAGTTTCTCTATCTCCACCTGATAGCTCTATATTTTCATTATCTATTTCGATAAGAACACCCCAGCCACCAGGACCAGGGTTTCCTGAACATGCGCCGTCAGTATATATATCAACTTTTTTATTCATTAAATACCATATTCTTCAGGATTATTTATATCTTTATGAAAATCAAGAATTTTAATAAATTCATTTGGATTTTTAGGAGTTACCATTGCATTTTCATCGTTAACTCCCCAATCAACAAGTCGAGTTAATAGAAATCTCAAAGCAGAACCCGAACATAATATGGGTAATTTTTCGATCTCCGCATTACTTAATTTTCTCTCTTTTTGATAACCCTTTAAAAGGTTTCGAGATAATGAAAGATCAAACTCACCATCTTTAAAACACCAAGCATTAATGCATATACTTAAGTCATAAGATAAAAAATCATTACATGAAAAGCTAAAATCGATAACACCTGAAATTTGACCCTCATGAAAAAGGATATTGTCAGGAAAAAGATCTGCGTGAATAATTCCCTTTGGCAGACCCTCTGGCCAATTTGATTTTATTCTATTGTATTCTTCAAGCATATTTATACTAAGATCTTTTGAAAAAGTTTCCGCAGTAGATTTTGAATTTTTGATTAGATTCGGAAAGCTATCTAGGCCCAATGGATTTTCTCTTTTAATTTCTAAGTTGATGCTAATATTGTGTATCTTACCTAAAATTAAACCAAGTTGATAAGCTTGTTCTTCAGTAACAGAGAGAGTAGATTTTCCATCTAAAAAAGTTAATACTGATGCTGGCTTACCCAAGATTTCTGCAAAAAGGTTATTATTATTCCTTAATGGAAGAGGGCATTTAATACCATTTGAAGATAAATAAAACATATATTCCAGAAAAAACGGAATGTCTTTTTTTTCTACCCTATCTTCGTAAATTGTTAGAATAAAAGAATTTTTTTCTGTTTTTAATTTGTAATTAGTGTTTTCAACACCTTCTGATATCCCTTCAAATTCTTTTAATTCACCTATTTCATAATCTTTAAGGAAAAGGCTTAAGTCTTCTGAAGATACATGCGTATAAACTGCCATTTATTACTCATTAAGTTCTTTGGGTATTTTAAAAGTTATATTTTCATTAGCAACTGAGATATTTTTTATTTCGACATTATATAGTTCATGCATCTTTCCGATAAACTCTTGAATTAGTATATCAGGAGCACTAGCACCTGCAGTTAAACCTATATTTTTATGTTTTTCAATTTCAAACCAATTAACTTCAGATATGTTCGAAATTAAATGAGTATCACTGCATCCTGATTTTTTACCAACTTCGACCAACCTAAGGGAGTTTGAAGAATTATTGGCACCAATTACATATATCAGATCACATTTATCTGCTATTGATTTTATAGCTAACTGTCTATTTGTAGTTGCGTAACAAATATCTTCTTTTGGCGGCTGTATTATATCTGGAAAGATATTCTTTAATTCTTTGATAATTTCTTTAGTATCATCTACTGATAAAGTTGTTTGAGTTATTAATGCTACTTTTTTAAAATCAGACGGTTTTATTTTTTTAACATCCTCTTTTTCTTGAATTAAAGTAATTGAATCAATAGGGATTTGTCCCATTGTTCCTATTACTTCAGGATGGCCTTCATGACCTATAAGAAAAATGTGCGCCCCATCTTTAAATAGCCTTTTAGCTTCATTATGAACTTTTATAACTAACGGACATGTTGCATCAATAAATGGCATTTCTCTATTCTCAGCATCTTTCAAAACACTTATTGGAATGCCATGAGCAGAGAATATTACTCTAGATCCTTCAGGAGCGTCTTCAAGATTCTCAATAAATATAACACCTTTAGATTCTAAGTCTTTTATTACCCATGGATTGTGTACAATTTCGTGACGCACAAAAATTGGTGGTCCATATTTCTTTAAAGACAACTCAACAATATTTATTGCTCTATCTACTCCAGCACAAAACCCTCTTGGATTTGGTAAAAATAACATTTTTTTTAATTTTAAGTTCATTTTATGTCTGATTTAACTAATATATACTTATTATACAATTTTATTTTCAATTTAAGAGTTATATTTTTGGAAAACAAAATGTTCAAATATTTTTTTATTATCTATTTTTTAGTTTTTTTGGTTAGTTGTTCAGATTCTGCTTATTTTGATCCTGGTCCATGCCCAAGAGCTGCTATATTAAAAGGAAGTGAGACAAAAGAGATAGACAGATCTGATCTAGTTATTGAACTAAATAGAACAATAATGATTTGTGAATATAACCTAAGAAGGAAGAATATTAATTTTGATGTTGGTATTTTTGGTGATGTCATTAATAGCGATACTGTGACACTAGAAAATTTAAGGATTAACCTTTTTATAGCATTTGTTGGACCAGATGATACAGTTATAGATAAGTGGTCAAAAATTGTTTCTGTAAAACTTAAGAATCAAAAAATAAGTTCCTTTTCAGTTCCTATAGAGGGACTCAGATCAAAAATTGAAGAGGGCAGAACAGGTTCATCATATAAAGTTCTTATTGGGCTTGAATAACCAAATTGACAAAATTTTATATATGTTTAATTATATTAAAAGAATCAATTGATTCTAGATATTTGCGGGAGAGACTTTTATAGCGCCGAAGGAGCAACCGCCCTCGGAAACTCTCAGGCAAAAGGACCGCAAATATCATAAAACTCTGGAAAGTAAGTTTAATACTTCTCCGACGGGGTAAGCAACTAAGGTTGTCAAATCTCTCAGGGTCCAATGACAGAGGAGGGCAGTTGGAAACAACTATTCTGTCATGGAGATTATATGTCTGAGGCTTATTGGGGTTTAGAACAAAATCTTAAAACTACCCCTTTATACAAAATTCACAACGAGAATAGCGCGAAATTAGTAAATTTTGCTGGATATTATTTACCTATTCAATATGAAAACGGTATTATTGCTGAACATAATCATACAAGAAATTCTGTAAGTATTTTTGATGTTTCACATATGGGGCAGATTAAAATATCAGGACCAATGGTTTATGATGCAATGGAAAAGATACTTCCTATTTCTTTTTCTAAGATAGCGCCTGGTCAAATTAAATATACACAATTTCTTAATAACGAAGGTAAGATTATTGATGATCTAATGATCTATAGATCTTTTGAGGAAGATCATGTCTGGCTTGTTGTTAATGCAGATTGTACCTCTAAAGACCTTGATCATTTATATAGCAACTTAAATAAAGCCTATAAAATTGAATTGATTGAAGATAGAGCTCTAATAGCATTACAAGGGCCAAACTCATCAAATATTTTGAAGACTTTTTTTCAGGAAATTGATGATATGCCTTTCATGACAGCTGATTGGTTTAATTATGATAACGAAAAATTTTTTGTTTCTAGATGTGGATATACTGGTGAAGATGGTTTTGAAATATCAATAAAAGATAGATATGCAGAAAAATTTATAAACGAACTTTTACAATGCGAAGGTGTTAGACTTGCTGGTTTGGGTGCTAGAAATTCTTTAAGAATGGAAGCAGGACTTTGTTTGTATGGAAATGACATTTCTTCTTCTATATCACCAATCGAAGCTGGTTTAATATGGTCTATTCCAAAAGAAAGAATCGAAAATGGCGGTTTTATTGGCCATGAACACATCAAAAAGGATTTAGAAAATGGGGTTGAAAGAAAATTAGTTGGTATTAAGCCTTTAGGTAAACTTCCGGCCAGAGAAGGAACACAAATTTTTGATAAAAATGAAAAAACAATAGGCGAAATCACTAGTGGAGGGTATTCACCTTCACTCCAAACACCAATTGCTATGGGATACATTAATTCAGATATCCTAAAAAGTGAATGTGAAGTGTTGTTAAATGTCAGAGGTAATTTAATACCAGCAGAAATAACTTCACTTCCTTTTGTTGAGCATAAATATTTTAGGGGTAACAAATAAAATGGCTGAAATTTATTTTACTAAGGATCATGAATGGATAAAAGTAGAAGACAATATTGGTGTTGTAGGCATCACTGCATATGCAAGTGAGCAACTGGGAGATATTGTTTTTGTTGAACTACCAGAGGAAGGTATAACTGCAGAAATTGGAAAAGATATTGCTGTTGTTGAATCTGTAAAGGCAGCAAGTGAAGTGTATTCTCCAGTTTCTGGTACAATAATAAAATCCAATGAAGATCTAAATTCAACCCCAGAAATAGTAAACGAAGATCCTGTTGGTAAGGGTTGGTTTTACGAAATTGAAATTTCTAATAATGACGAGCTTTCAGGGCTTATGTCTGAAGAAGAATATCAGAAACATATAGGTGATTAAATGAGATATTTACCATTAACTAAAAATGATAGAGAAGAAATGTTAAACACTATTGGAGTGAATAATATTGATGAACTTTTTTCTAATATTGCTGAGAAAGTAAGTATTAATCCAAAATTTGATTTACCTAATCATAAAACTGAAATGGAAGTAGAAAAACATTTATCCCTTTTGTCTGATAAAAATCTCCATGCAGATAATAGCAATTTTTTCATTGGTGGTGGATCATATAAACATCATATTCCTGCAAGTGTGGATCATATTATTCAAAGATCAGAATTTTTGACTTCATATACCCCGTATCAACCAGAAATATCACAGGGAACATTGCAATATCTATATGAATTCCAAACTCAGGTATCTCTCTTAACTGGCATGGATATTTCTAATGCATCTATGTATGACGGGTCAACAGCTGCTGCTGAAGCAGTATCAATGGCGAAAAGAATAACTAAAAGAAATGAAGTTATTTTATCAAATACAATCCACCCTCATTATGCAGATGTTATCAAAACTGTATCAGGGATTAAAGATAGCGAGTTTTTTTATAATAGAAATTTTTCTATTGATATTGATTATTTATTTAATGAAGTTGATGAAAATACTGCTTGTGTAGTCGTACAAAATCCAGACTTTTTTGGCTCTTGTTATGATTTATCATCTTTAGCAGAATTTGTTCAAAGTAAGGGAGCATTGCTTATTGTTGTTGTAACTGAAGTTTTATCATTAGGAATGATGAAATCCCCAGGCGCAATGGGTGCTGATATTGTGGCATGCGAAGGTCAGTCCCTAGGCAATCCTATGAATTTTGGAGGACCATATGTAGGTCTATTATCAACAAAGAATAAATATTTAAGACAAATTCCTGGAAGGATTGTTGGAGAGTCTGAAGATGTTGATGGAAAAAAAGGTTTTGTACTAACATTATCAGCAAGAGAGCAACATATTAGAAGAGAAAAAGCTACATCAAATATATGTACAAATTCAGGACTATGCAGCCTGGCATTTACAATTCACTTAACACTTCTTGGTGAGAAAGGTTTTAAGAGCCTTTCAAGACTTAATCATGAGTCAGCATTAAATTTGAAAGAAAAAATATTAAAAATCCCAGAAGTTAAATTGTTAAACAAAAGTTTTTTCAATGAATTTACTATCGAATTACCAATTAAGGGCGAAGTATTTGTTGATAGAATGGCAGAAAAAGGTGTTCTAGCAGGCATACCTGTATCAAGATTGATTAATAATAATAAGGAATTAGATAATTTTGTCGTGGTTGCTAGTACGGAAACTAATACAGAAGATGATATGAATTCATATATTGAAGCAGCAAATGAGGTTTTATGATGAAAAATTCGAATAAAGGTCTAAATCACGATGAGCCAATATTGTTTGAGATTGGTGGTATGGATAAATCTGGAGTTGATCTTAATGAACCAACATTTAAAGAAAATTTTATTGGTGAATGTTTTGAGGATCGAGAAATTGGTTTACCTGGATTAAGTGAGCCTGAGTCAATTAGACATTATGTTAGATTATCAAGAAAGAACTACTCTATTGATGCAGGTCTTTACCCTTTGGGTTCGTGTACAATGAAGCATAATCCAAGACTAAATGAGAAATTAGCAAGATTAAAAGGATTTTCTGAAGTTCATCCACTTCAACCTTTATCAACATGCCAGGGTGCTCTTGAACTTATAGATGAGATTTCTATTTGGTTAAAAGAATTAACAGGAATGAAAGCTGTTACTATGACTCCAAAAGCTGGCGCTCAAGGTGAACTTTGTGGAATGCTTGCAATTAAAAAAGCGATAGAAGCAAGAAATGAGTGTAATCGAACTAAGGTTCTAGTCCCTGATTCCGCTCATGGTACTAATCCTGCAACTGCTGCTTTTTTAGGTTTTGATGTTGTAACAATAAAATCTGATAAAAATGGTAGATTGAATTTTGATGATTTTAAAGAAAATGTAGATAAAGACTTTGCTGCAGCAATGATTACAAATCCAAATACATGTGGTCTTTTTGAGGATGATATTATTGAAATAGCAAATTATATTCATGATGCAGGTGGTTATTTGTATTGTGACGGAGCTAACTTTAATGCCTTAGTTGGCAAAGTGAGGCCTGGTGACTTAGGCATTGATGCTATGCATATCAATTTACATAAAACATTTTCTACACCCCATGGTGGAGGTGGACCAGGGTCTGGTCCGGTAGTTTTCTCTAATATTTTAAAGGATTTCTGTCCAGCCCCACTTTTAAAAAAAGATGAAGAAAATTATTATTTAGTGGAAAATCATAATGACAAAGATATTGATAAATCTTTTGGTCGGCTTTGTGTTTTTCATGGCCAAATGGGAATGTTTGTTAGAGCCTTATCTTACATGATGAGTCATGGTTCTGACGGTTTAAGGCAAGTTTCAGAAGACGCAGTTCTGAATGCAAATTATATTAAATCTTCATTAGAGGATATTTTGACACCTGCTTATGAAGGATATTGTATGCATGAAGTTTTATTCAATGATGATTTCTTAAGTGGAACAGGTGTTGAGACAATTGATTTTGCAAAGGCTTTAATAGATAAAGGTTACCATCCAATGACAATATATTTCCCTCTTGTTGTTCATGGAGCATTACTTGTTGAGCCAACTGAAACTGAGTCAAAGAATTCTATTGATCAATTTATTGAAACCATTAGGGAATTAGCCTCAAAAACTCAAGATGGAGAAGATTTCTTTAAGAAGGCTCCAATTTATACTCCCATTAGAAGATTGGATGAAACGAAAGCCGCAAGAAACCCAGTTTTAAGATGGCAAAAGAATGATGTAATTGCAGCAGAGTAGTGCCCGATTTTTCTGTTGAGGATAAAAAAAGACAATTAGATTTTAATAATATTGCTGGTGTAGATGAGGCGGGAAGAGGTCCTTGGGCTGGACCAGTTTATTCAGCAATCGTTATTTTAAATAGGAACTATATACCTGAAGGTATAAATGACTCTAAAAAAATTTCGGAAAAAAAACGTATAGAGCTATATGAAGAAATTCTTATAAATCATAAATATGGCATAGGTTGCGCTTCACCAGATGAAATAGATCAATTAAATATTCTTGAGGCTACATTTCTTTCTATGAGAAGAGCATTAGAAAATTTAATTATAAAACCTGATTATATACTTGTAGATGGGAATTTAAGTCCAAATTTTAATATTCCTCATGAAAGTATAATAAAAGGTGATAGCATCTCAATGTCAATTGCTGCAGCATCAATAATTGCTAAAGTTGAGAGAGACAAATTTATGTTAAATATCGATAACGAACACCCAGAATATAAATGGAAAAAAAATAAAGGATATGGAACAAAAGATCACCAAAATGCATTAAATGCTTATGGTGTAACAAAACATCACAGAAAATCATTTTCTCCCATTCGCAAGATATTGAGTCCTTCAGCTGACTAATGACTCAACATATAGATAATTGAATCAAATAATAATTCTTTGAATATATTTTGTTGACCAAATATAAAATTCCTATGAGGATATTATGGTTATGGAAGAAAAATCATATATAAAATATTCAATTAAAAAAAATTGTATTTATCATGGGGATTCCTTAAGCATTCTAAAAACAATCCCAAGTAATTCTGTTGACCTTGTATTTGCTGACCCTCCTTACAATTTACAACTTAAAAATAAACTATTACGCCCTGACTCTTCAAAGGTAGATGCTGTTAGTGACAAATGGGATCAGTTTGAAAGTTTTAAAAATTATGATGATTTTACAACAAATTGGCTAACGGAAGTAAAAAGAGTAACAAAACAAGACGGAACAATCTGGGTTATAGGTTCTTATCATAATATTTTTAGAATGGGTAAAATTATTCAAGATTTAGGGTTTTGGATTCTTAACGATATAATTTGGAGAAAGTCCAATCCAATGCCAAATTTTAAAGGAACAAGATTTACAAATGCACATGAGACATTGATTTGGGCTGCACAAGGTCAGGATGCTAAGTATGATTTTAATTATCAAGCGATGAAATCATTGAATGATGGAATTCAGATGCGTTCAGATTGGGAAATACCTATTTGTTCTGGTAAAGAGAGACTTAAGGATGATTCTGGTAAAAAAATACATTCAACACAAAAACCTGAGGCACTTTTACATAGAGTCTTATTGTCGTCTTCAAGTCCAGGAGATTTAATCCTCGATCCTTTCTTTGGAACTGGAACTACTGGAGCAGTAGCAAAAAAATTAGGTAGAAATTATGTTGGTATAGAACAAGATAAAAACTACATAAAAGAAGCTAAGAAAAGGATTAAGAATGTAAAACTATTAGGTAAAAAGGAGTTAGAGGTTACAGAATCAAAGAAAAATCAAATTCGTGTTCCTTTTGGGAGTTTAGTTGAAAGTGGAGTAATAAAACCTGGAAGTGTTTTAAAAGGTCCAAAGACTTTGAAAGCTAAGAAATTTTCAGCAACTGTTAGAGCTGATGGTAGCGTTTATTCTGAAGGTGAAAAGGGCTCTATTCATCAAATTAGTGCTAAATTACAAGGCAAAGAATCATGTAATGGATGGACTTTTTGGCATTTAGAAAATAATGGTGAGCTTCAATTAATTGATAATTTGAGAACAAATTTTATTAACGCTAATAAAGTTAATTAATTACAAGCTCCAATATAAGAAAAAAAGAAATCTGAAGTCCCAGTAAATTATTACTTTTAAATATTTTTAAACATCTATCACTGTTATCTATATCTAAATAAATAATCTGAGAAACTAGGTGAATTAATAAAGATAAAATAGCTAAATGAATAATTAAACTATTGCTTAGACTTAAAAGCATAACTGCAAATATCATGAAAAAAATTGCATAAAAAATAAGTAAAGCGTATTTGGTGTTTTGACCTAATTTTATTGCAGACGATTTTAGATTTAGTACGAAATCGTCATCTTTATCTTGATGCGCATAAATTGTGTCATATCCGATAGTCCAAAATATACATGCCAGATAAAGCATAATAGGGTAAAGGGATGAAAAATTGTTTGAAAGCGATAACCAACCAAGCAATGCACCCCAATTAAATGTAATACCTAAAAAAACTTGAGGCCACCACGTTATTCTTTTCATTAACGGATAAATAAAAACAGGTATCAAAGAAAGGCAACCAAAAATTATAGTTAATTTATTAAACTGAATAAGTATTAATAATCCAATTAAAAGCTGAACTAATAAAAAAACCATTGCATTAATTGTTTTTATTTTATTGGAGGCAAGCGGTCTATCTTTTGTTCTTATTACATTTTTATCATATTCTTTATCTAGGAAATCATTCCATGTACAACCAGCTCCTCGCATAATAATTGAACCTATAAAAAAAAGAATGAAAAAACTAATAGGAGCCAATTGCTCAATATATAAACTATATAAAAGCAATGACCACATGCATGGCCAGAACAAAAGCATAAAACCGACAGGTTTATCGTACCGTGCAAGCTGAATAAATGGTGTAATTTTATTAAAAAAAGTATCGTCCATAATTTGTCATTTAATTTTCTTAGAGTTACCTAACATTTATCTTTTACTTTATAATATTGAAATATGAAAATTATACGAGTTTATATAAATAAAAAAATAACAAATGGGTTTATAGAGTTAGATCAATCTCAAACTCACTATGTTAAAAATGTTATGCGATTAAATATTGGAGATAATTTTAATATTTTTAATGAAAATGATGGCGAGTGGATTGTTGAGCTTCTTGAATTAAATAAGAAAATATCAAAAGTTAAGACATTAAAAGAAATTGGTTTTAAGGATAAGCCTAGTGATATTTGGATCCTTTTCGCACCAGTTAAAAAATTAAGAGTCGACTTTATTGCTCAAAAAATTACTGAATTAGGCGCTAGAGTCATTTGGCCAGTTATTACAGAAAGAACTCAATACAAATCTATTAAGGAATCTAAAATCTTATCTAATGCAATTGAGGCTGCCGAACAATGCGGTTTAACATTTATTCCAAAGGTTAATAAGATAAAAAATCTCGAATACATACTTGATAATTGGGATCATTTTGATTCTGAGCGAACTTTAATATTTTGTGATGAAAAATGTGAAAATAATCCAAAAAAACAACTTGAATCCATTAAAAAGATAAACAAATCAAATAAATGGGCTATTCTTATTGGTCCAGAGGGTGGTTTTAGCGATAAAGAAAGAGAAAAGATTAATAGTATTAAAAATTTATGTATTATTTCACTGGGACCAAGAATTTTAAGATCTGATACTGCAATAGTTAGTTCTTTATCACTTTTTCATTCAACTATAGGTGATTGGGTATAGCTTTCTAAGCGAAAATTAACTAAAAAATAGAATGGAAAGAATCGAATCAAAAGATCAATTAATTAGTTATATAGCTGATGGAGAAAAAGACCCATCAGATTTTAAGATTGGAACAGAGCATGAGAAATTCCCATTCAATATTAATAAAAACAAACCAATTTCATATGACGCCAAGAATGGTATTCGAGAGCTTCTTGAGAATTTCGAAGAATATGGGTGGAAACAAGTTTATGAAAATGGAAATGTCATTGCTCTCACTCGGGATAATAAATTAGGCGGAGGTTCAATAACTCTTGAACCAGCAGGTCAGTTTGAGCTCTCTGGAGCTATGTTAGATACTGTTCATGAGACTTTCTTTGAGTTAGTTGAGCATAAAAAGCAATTATCAAATATTGGAGAAAAAATGGAATTAGATTTTTTAGCTATCGGGTTTACTCCTGACTGGTCTAGAGATGAAATGCCAATAATGCCTAAAAAACGATATGATATTATGAGAAGTTATATGCCCACTAAAGGTAATCATGGACTTGATATGATGCTAAGATCATGCACTTCTCAGGTTAATTTAGATTATTCGTCTGAAATGGACATGGTTAAGAAGTTAAGGCTTTCATTTCTTCTTCAACCTGTTGCAACAGCTTTATTTTCTAATTCACCATTTAGTGAAAACTCTCTTAATGGCTTTAGATCATATAGAAGTGAAGTTTGGAGGGATACTGATCCAGATAGAACAGGCATTTTAACTTTTATTTTTGATGATGATATGAGTTATGAGCGATATGTAAATTATGCTATGGAAGTTCCTATGTATTTTATTAATAGGAATGGAGAGTATATTAATTTAACTGGCTATACTTTTGATGACTTTATTAATAGAAGAATTGAGGTAGTAAAAGATTTTTATCCAACTATAGATGATTGGGAGCTTCATCTGACAACAATTTTTCCTGAGGCCAGGCTAAAAAAGTTTATTGAAATGAGAGGCGCAGATGCAGGTAATATAAATCATGTATGCGCATTATCGGCTTTTTGGGTAGGATTAATGTATGATAATCATTCTCTAGATGCAGCTATAGAATTAACAAAAAATATATCTCCTCAAGAATTAGTAGAATTAAGGAATATAGTTCCCAGTAAAGGATTAAATTCTAAATTAGATAAACTAGATCTTTATCAATTGGCATCTGAGGTTATATCGATATCAAAAGATGGCCTTAAAAGAAGAAATAATTTAGATAAAAATAATTTAGATGAAAGTTATTATCTAAAATATTTAGAAGATATTATTAGCGCTAAGAAAAACCCTGCTGATAACCTTATCGAAAAATTCAAAAATAACTGGAATGAGGATACTTCAAAAATATATGAGAATTGTCGTTTCTAAGTTTTGCTATTTTCATTATTTTTGTTTAGATTGTTATTTTTTTAAGGAAAAAAATTATGAATTTCGATTTTTCAGAAGATCAGAAAATGCTTAAAGAACAGGTTTCTAAGTTTTTATCTGATAATTGCTCTTTAGATGTTGCTAGAGATATTCTT
>CACANC010000005.1 GCA_902533755.1 uncultured PS1 clade bacterium | reverse complement strand
TCAAAAACTTTTCCATCATCATCAATTTTAAAGACTTCAACAATATTTAATATTTCGTCGTCTTTATTTGATATGTGCAGAAATGTTGTAACGGTATTTTCAAATTCAATAATATTTACTAGTTCTTGTACAGCTTCTATATCAGTTAACCAACCGAAGATCACTTCCTTTACTTCATCAGCTCCAGTAACATCAAAACCCATTGAAGGAACATACATTCTATAATCTTCAGAACATGGAACTTTTGCCCATTCTTCATATCCACCGTCTGCATTTAATTTATAATTACGAATAGATTCAGCTATATCTGATAATTCACTCATAAAATTTTCCATTTAAAAATATTTTGATTGACCCTTATTAAGGTCGTTAAGTTCGATAGTGATTAAATTTTGATAATTCTTAAAGATAGCTATATTATTTAGTTTTACTCTTCGCTTGATTCTACTCTTGTTAGATTTGCAGCAGCATTTTTTCCTCTATTTTCAACAATCTCAAAATTTATATGATCGTTATCATTTAGAGTTCCCAATCCTGATTCTTGAACAGCAGAAATATGTACGAATACATCATCGCCGCCTTCATCATTTTCAATAAATCCAAAACCTTTATTGGCATTGAACCATTTAACTTTACCTGATGGCATATTTAGTCTCCTTAAAATTTAAAAAGCTTATAGGATAAAAATCTAATTAAAGATAGTATTTGTTTAATTAAATTTAATTATTATTATATTTAGTTCTCTTTAGGCGCATTCATATAGTCTTTATAATAAGTCATCATTCCATTCTTGACTCTATATAAACCACAGCCTTCTACATCCCCATTTGGAGTTTTAGCAGTCCATTGTGCCCAAGCAACCTCCCCGCCTCCATCTATTTCTTTTGCAATAAAACTTGTCTCTCTTGAGGTCATTTCTTTGTTCATTTTCTTCATAAATCCTCCAATTGCTTTTTTACCCTCAAATGTTCCAAAAAAGGGATCAACTAAAACAGCATCTTCTGCAAATAATTCTACCACCTTAGTATAATCTCCTCCATCTTGGATTTTCCAAAAAGTTTCAATAATTTCCTTAGCGCCTTTCATGTTATTCTCCTTTATATTGCTTCATAATTTGGTAAAAATTTAGATATAAAGACAACTTTATTTTTATGCTCAACACTCCACTTGATTGATGAGCTTAATGCTTCCACAACATCATCATGTTTGCCAAATAATACTGAACAAGTCGGAAAGACTTCTAGCTTAATTTTTTTATAACCTCTTAAATGTTCAATATATTTTTCTATTACTGGAAGATATTTGTCTTCCAATGGATAAGCTGTTAGTTCCATAGATAAATTCATTATTTTCTCCTGATCAGTTATGAAAATTCTTTTATAATATTTTAGTTTAATCGATTTGATACATTATTTTTTGAGGATATTTATCATTATAGAGCTAAAATACACCTGATATTAACCACTCTTCATCATCTTTTATAAATAAATATGATGCTCTTCCAGAAAAAATTAATGAATTATCTTTTTTATCACTCTGAGTATACTTTACTATAAGCATATATGTATCTTCACGCATTTTAAAAATTGATTTATTTTCAACTTTTGTGTTTATTTCGGTATAATTTATACCTTTGTTAGCAAATTTTGATTGAGGGGCTGCTTTAATAAGGTTTTCGTAGATATTTTTTATTTCTTTTTTATTTTTTGCAATTTGGACTTCATTTACGAACCCCTTAAAAACGGCGGGGAAAGAGAATAATTTAGCCAAACTATTCATATCATTTTCAAAAAGGTATTTATAATAAGTATCATGTTTATCTTTTATTTTTTTAATTTCAATTTCATCTGCGTATCCATTAGCCGTCATTATTAAAGTCATGACTAAACTTAATAAAATTTTTTTCATTATATACTCCAATAATAAAGGTAAAATTAGTGAACATGATTGACATTAATTAGATGTTTTAGTTCGTCCAGCCAATTACCAAAAAATAAGAATAATATTGCCATAATTATTACAATGACTAAACCTAATAAAACTTTCTTCATAAGTTACTCTTATCATAAACTTTGAGCAAATTTTCTTACTTTTTTTATATTTTTATCAAACATTTTTTTAGTCATGATTGGAAGAACAGAGTAAAATCTTAAATATTTAATTTTTAAACCGCCCAAAGAAAAAACAGATTTTTTTAATCTTCTGTATGGAATGTTATCAAACAAGGAAAAGTTAAAATAACTTATCATTGGGCCTCCATAAGTCATAGAAACTACTCCAATTTTATTTTTCATAGCGCCTGGAACTGGATAACCGTAGTTCCCAAAAAATTTACTATCGGGTAAAAGCGATCTATATGAAAAGAACCATTTTGGATGTAAAACCCAATCAATCCAATTTTCTGTAATTCCACTCATTCTTAAATTATGACATGCACTCATCAAAAACATAACATCAGATTTTTCAAGTCTTTCTCTATAATCTAGTACTTTTTGCGGAGGAGGATTAATATCTGTTCTGTAAAAAGGTAATTGTTCTTCTTCATCGAACAAATTTATTAGATCAATTTTATGACCAATTTTTTCAGCCTCATCAATGAAAGCATCTCTTATAGCAGCATTAAAAGAGTCTTTTGTATTGTGGTGACCAAATATTAAACAAATTCTTTTCATAAATACTCCTATTACGAAAATTAGGGCATTTTGTAAGAATTATCTTACTACTTGAATGATATACTATATTTGGTGTTTTCTTTAAAAAATTCAATAGTAACAACTAAATTCTCTTTGTTAAAAATAGTCATCATGTTTATCTATAAATTAATTTAAGGTTTGACACTCTCCTTAATAAGGAAATGGCCGCAGGTTTATTTTTTTATGCTATATTTTTCTAATGAATAAAATACTTATAGCGTTAGTTTTGATATTTGGGTTTAGTGGGAATGCTTATTCCGTAATGATAGATGTTAGAACTGATGAAGAATGGAATGCTGGGCATATAGAAGGTGCTATTCATATTCCCTTATCAGAGATTAAAACTGATATCGAAAATTATGAAATTTCAAAAGATGAAGAAATTTTATTGTATTGCAGAAGCGGTAATAGATCAGGTAGAGCAAAAGTAATCTTAGATGAACTTGGTTATACCAATGCAACAAATATTGGTGGTATTGCGAGTGTAAGTGAACAATATAATTTAAAGATTAAGGCGGAAACCTATCCAGAAATTTGGGAATTATTAGGTGAGAGTAAAGATGGTGTCAAAGTATATATTGATCTTAATAGTTACGCTCGACATAATAATATTAGATACATTATCACAATGCATGATACCTCTACACAAGAGAAGGATTTCAAATCTGTAAAATTTTTAAATCAAATAGATTGTAATAAGTTTAGAATGAGGTCTGTTCGTATCTTCGGTTACTCGGGTTTAATGGGTGATGGTGAAGAAATAGAGTTAACTGAAAAAAGTGATAATATATGGATGTATAGGATAGAGGATTCCCCTAACGCTACAATAATTGATGCCATCTGTATGGTTGATAAAGAAGTAAGAGATTTAAATAAAATACTTAAACCTTAAAAATCCTCCTAATCACACAATGTAGACCAAGCATTAAAATATAACAGACTATATTCTAAATATCCGATTTCCCTTAATAATTTTCTATACCAAGTGGAACATCGCTATCAATAATTACTCCTGAGATGTACCAATCTTCATCTTCTTTTATAAGAATATAATTTGCATCTGTTGTTAAATATATATCACCCTTGTTATTAACTCTTGAAAAATTCACTTGTGTAACAGCTGATTTATCTTTTTTTAAAATAATCATTACTGAATTAATAACTGACTCTTTCCATCCAGTTTTTTTAATTTCTTTAAAATTTAAAAAAGTTGAAATTTCATCGTGAATGGTTTTATTACCGTTTTGAATAACGATTAATGGAAATGAATAATTTCTCTCAACTTTTTTTATATCGCCAGAACTAAAGTCATTAAAATAATTATCCATTAACTCTTCAGGCGTTTTGCATGCATAAATACTTCCAGTCATCATTGAGGCGATAACCAAACCTAATAAAACTTTCTTCATAAGTTCCTCCTTGTTAACCAAAGAGTAACTCTTTTTTTACCTAGCACAAATTTTTTGTGCAAACCTTGTGCAAACCAAAGAATTAGATAAATATATTTTGAGTGGAAAATCTCTTGAAACTAAGGCTGGCCTTAGTTTAAGGATGGTGAGCCCGACAGGGATCGAACCTGTGACAATTTCCTTAAAAGATAGATATTGGGTTTATTTATTGATATATGAATATAATGACAGTTTTAATAATAATAGTAACATTAATTCTTGTAGGAATGTTTTGGAGGCAAATTATAAAGGGTGGCTTAATTTCACTTATAATTTTACTTTTCCTATCCCTTATTGCTTATTTCTTTTTAAACAATAGAGCTTACGCAAAACAAGATTTAAATAATTTCTCTCTAAGTCATATGCTCAGATGCGCACAAAATCATGAAAGCCGTTATGTAGTTTTGTTATTAGAAAAATATAATGGGGATACATATCTTCATTTCAGGGTTCAAGAGAGAGTTTCAGGAAAGCTTCAATATATCAAAGAACATGCAGATCCAAATTGCCTTTCTAATACTCATCTAGAGGATCATATTCATGATGTGATAACCTATTGCAATCAACCTTTAACTCCTACTCCAGATTTAAAAATAGAAAATATTATTGCAGTTTGGTTTTACGATAGAAATAAAGATACTTTGACTGATTTTTTTGGTGAAAAAGAATATAAATGCGATCCCTGGCCTTTAGAGGGTAATTTTGAAAATTGATATAAAAAAACAGTTGCATCAGTTTCTTTGCTCCAATCTCTGTAAGTATTAAACCTTCCTTATATAGCTCATTTCATTAGATAGAGTGCATAGGCTATAAACACAGCACCAATAGTTAGTAAGATGCTTTGTGTCCATACAAAGAAGGTTCTATCGTCAATTTTATCTAATATTATTTTTCCTAAAGTAGTTCCGATAACAGAAGCTATCACAGCAAAAAAAATTAGCCAAAAACTTGGCCAAGTATTAAATTTAGATGTTGTAAGAAAACCAAAAAATATTATCTTAGATATATGGCCTAAACTTTGAGCTACAGCTTTGGTTGCAACAACCTGATGGCGATTCATATTTACTCGCTGGAAAAAAATATCTAATAAAGGGCCTCCTGTACCAGATAGAAGATTACTACCCACCACCACCATGCCAGCTAAAATACCAATTGGTTTTTTGCTTACATCTAAGGAGTTATTTTTAGGAATCGCCCAAGCTATGTATGGCAATAAACCTAATACTAAAAGTACAGTTATTTTATCAGGTACAAAAGCTAATGAGAATAAACAAACTAGTGAGATAATATTACCGATAATTAATGTAGAAACAATATTCCATTTAATATCTGTTTTATTAAGCCATGCTCGATAACCATTTGATGTTAATTGAATTAATCCATGTAAGACCATTGCCTGACTTACAGGCATTATAGTAATCAATACACCTATTAAAATGAGGCCGCCTAACATTCCAAAAATTGACGACAAAAATGCTGTACTTAGAGTAGCAAGAAGAATAATTAAAAGAGTTATTGTTCCGCTCATTTAACTTATTAGTTCCTTAAACTATTCCCACTACCAGTCATCATTACGGCGATAACTAAACCTAATAAAACTTTCTTCATAAGTTCCTCCTTGCTAACCAAAGAGTAATACTTTTTTCACCTAGCACAAATTTTTTTGCGGAAACTTTGCGGAAACCAAGAAATTAGATAAATATAATTTGAGTGGAAAATCTCTTAAAACTAAGGCTGACCTTGGTTTAAGGATGGTGAGCCCGACAGGGATCGAACCTGTGACAATCTCCTTAAAAGCCATTGGTGTAGTATATTTTATATGTTTAATAAATACAGTTATTTACCTTGAAACCTAAGTAAACCCTATGTTTAGTATTAAAAAAACGAAAGAGTAGAAAAGAGTAAAAAAGATGTAGTAAAACTATTTTTGCGAAAACTTTGCGAAAACTATTCATCATATTTTTTGATAAATTAAGTTAGAATGTGACACTCTTCCTAATAAGGAACTTACCCCTTAAAATTCTTAAAATGTATTTTTAAAGCTTTTTTACTAGGACTTTTAATTTTACTCTTGGGCATCTTTATTTCTTTTCCATGTAATTTTATATAATCTGAATCCTTAATCTCTCTTGAAACTAAAATAGTAAAATCTTTAGGATTAATTGATATTAAATCTAAATCAAATAAGTTATGAAGATCAGCTCTTAAAAGTAACCCGTTATCTATCTTATTTGTTTCAGCATCAGTATATGGAAGAATATGCGCTGCTTGTAATACCTCTTCTTCCCTACATCCAGACATCACACATTCTGAATCATATGCTCTAAGAAGGTTATCACGAAATTTTTTTTGACCTCTTCTATAGGTGACACTTCTAAGAACTTTTTCTTTTTCAGAATCAATATTGTTAGGATCGAATTCGTTATTTTGAATTATTTCATTTTCTAAACCTGGTCGTCCACCATTTTTATAAATATCCCAATAAGCTTCTAACATTAAAGAAAGGTCTTCCTTTAACTCTTTATCGCTTGGAAGTTCATTTATATTATACTTTTTATGATAAACCGCACCAATACGATTTAAAAATAACTTATCTCCATTTTTATCCAGTACCTCTGGGATACCTGAGTCGAATTTTGAATATTTTTTTGAATTTAGCTGTAACCTCATAAGATCTGCATAATTATTCAAAACCTTAGGAATTTTATTATTAGAATATTTAGATTCCATCTCTTGATCAGATTGAGCAACACTTAATATTATAAAATCACTTTTATGAATGAACGAATAAGTTGTGTAGTACCCTTTAGATGCACCACTAGTGATATTCTTATTTAATACAGCAATCCATGGATTTCTTTCTGATTTCCCTGTACCAATCCATCGCCCTTCTCCAGCTGATCCCTTTACTTTAAATGATTT
This sequence comes from uncultured PS1 clade bacterium, assembly GCA_902533755.1. GTDB lineage: Bacteria > Pseudomonadota > Alphaproteobacteria > MED-G09 > MED-G09 > AG-430-B22. The sequence goes on along the minus strand of CACANC010000005.1, from coordinate 46,052 downwards.
AAATTTTTCAGGTAGATTACTTTTGATAATTTCTACTGCAGTTGTTCTGATAAATGCAGCTAAACTATGATTGTGAATTGGTTCTTTAATTGCGTCGGGATATTTAGTAATAATTTCTTTTAAAACATAACCTAGGCTTTCATTTTTAATTTTAGTTTTATAAGAGACTTTGTAAGAAATATAATGATTGAATGCCACAGAATACATTCTATGACCTTTGCTATCTAATTCTTCTATTTCAGGGATATTAAAATAATTATTCTTTATTTTTCTTAATTCATATTCATTTAAATCTTCAATAGAGGATTTTATAATTTCTTTACTCAATAAATCAGAATTAATTTTTTCTATAGCACTTAAATATTTAGATATAGATGTGTTTGTTAAGTTCTTTTCTTTTTTAAGCCAGTCCTCAAACATATTTATTCATTGGTTTCCATTCTTATTCTTCTTTCGTGAAGAGTTTCATTATCATACATCCAATAGCCGGGACCCTGTATTTGTTTCCAATTATAACCAAGTCTATCCATTATTATCTTAGCTGATTGAGATAAAGATTGTATTTCACCCTCAAATTCTATCTGAAATTTATCTTTAACTATACATTTAATATTTTCATCTTTTGCAAAATATAATTCTATTCCGGGTTTAATTTTAACCATTTCAAAATTGAACCTCGATCTTAATTCAGTCTTTTTAAAAACTGCTTTTTTATCTTCTTCAGTTTCAAAGATATCATCTTTTGGCGTAACATCTTTATGATCCTGCAGATCGAAGGCACGAATTATCTGGTGAGGGTCTACTTCAAAAAACTCTCTATTCGTTCTTACGCGTTTATCAGCAAAAATATCATGAAGAATCTTCTCAACTTTGTCTGCATCATTAACCTCGGCTGCATATTCACACTGAAAAGGCAAAGGAGTGGATGTTCTATCAAGACTCTTTAATCTTTCCACTAGGTTATCTGTTTTTCCAATCTTTACATAGCCAGGCATTGCGGGGTTTGTTAAAACATATACTATCTTTGTCATTTGTTAGCTCCAGAGTAAATCTTATCTCTTTTTTCACCTAGCACAAATTTTTTTGCGAAAACTTTGCGAAAACTTATAAATTCAGGAAATATAATTTGAGTGGAAAATTTCTTAAAACTAAGGCTGACCTTGGTTTAAGGATGGTGAGCCCGACAGGGATCGAACCTGTGACAATCTCCTTAAAAGGGAGGTGCTCTACCTACTGAGCTACGGGCCCACACAAGATACCTTTTAAATGTTTGCTAAGGTCAAATCAAATAAAATCGATTAAAATTAAGATATTTTGAATTTCATTTAAATATGCTAATTTCAAAAAAGAGGGCATTTATGAAAAGCTATTTTTTTTCTTTATTTGTTTTTTTACTGTTAACTTCTTGTTCGTCAGTAAAAGAGGAAATTCCTGTTGCAGGTGAATTAATTTGCACAGCTGCGGGAGTTGAAAGAGAAGAATGCGTAAAAGCCGCTAAAATTGATAAAGAAGACAGCAAAGAGTCCTCACAAGATTAATTATCCTTATAAAAATCTTCTCGAAAACTATCTAATCTACCTTCTTCAATGGATATTCCTAGATCAGTCATCAAATTGAAGTAATAATTAAGATTATGAAGAGAAATTAACATTGGTCCTAAAGGGTCTTTAATTTTTAACAAATGATTTAAATAACTTTTTGAATATTTTTTTGAAACAAAGTAATCACTGCCTTTATCTAACGGAGTTAAATCATTCTCAAATTTAGAATTCTTTATATTAATAGAGCTAGAACCAATATAAGCGATACCATGTCTTCCTTCTCTGGTTGGGATAACACAATCAAAAATATCAATACCTCTATAAACTGCCTCAATAATATCATTAGGTTTTCCAACCCCCATCAGATATCTCACCTTATCTTCAGGTAATTGAGGAGCAGTATAATCAACAACCTCAATCATTTTTTTATGACCTTCACCAACAGCTAGTCCGCCGATAGCATATCCCTCAAAATCAAAATTAACTGTTTCAGAAATTGATATCTCTCTTAAATCTTCAAATACACCTCCTTGAATTATTCCAAATTGAGCTCCATAAATTTTATTTTCATTATAATATTTTCTGGATCTCTCAGCCCATCTGAGTGACAGCTCCATTGACTTTTTAACATTTTCGTAAGTTTCGGGGTATTGAATGCATTCATCTAAAACCATTTGAATATCAGACTTAATTATATTCTGATAATCAATTACATTTTCAGGAGTCAAAAAATGTGATGTTCCATCAATATGAGATTGGAATTTTACTCCCTCTTCAGATATTTTTCTTAATTTTGATAGAGACATCACCTGAAAGCCTCCAGAGTCTGTTAACACGGGCTTATTCCATCCCATAAACTCTGAAATACCATCAATACTAGAAAGCTTTTCTAATCCAGGTCTTAATAATAAGTGATAGGTATTTGAGAGCGTTAATTCATATCCAATCTGTTCTATAAACTCTATCGGAGTAAACTTAACTGCCCCTTGAGTAGCTATAGGCATAAATGCAGGTGTTTTAATATTGCCTCTTTTGGTTTCAATAAGACCTTTGCGGGCATAGCCATCTTTTTTTAATACTTTAAACTTAAATTTATCCATAATTTTTATTTAATAAAAAACATGCATCTCCATAAGAGTAGAATCTATATTTGTTTTCTATAGCATAATTATACATATCTAATGCTGTTTTCTTACCTATTAAGGCGCATATTAACAAAAAAAGTGATGATTGAGGTAAATGAAAGTTTGTTATCAAGCCATCAATTGATTTAATTTTTTTACCAGGATAAATAAATATATTAGTAGATGTATCTAAAGGTTTAAAAAAATTTTTACTGTCAAAGGAAGACTCTAGAGCTCTTAGAGAAGTTGTTCCAACAGATATAATCCTCCTCTCTTTATTATGATATGCATCATTAAGAATACCTGATGATTCCTCAGAAATATAAAATTTTTCTGAATGTAAATTATTATCCTCAACCTTGTCATTCCTTAAAGGCAAAAATGTGCCTGGACCAATATTCAAAGTAATACTCTCAATATCAATTTTTTTTCTTTTAATTTTTTTTAGAAGATTATCTGTAAAATGAAGTCCTGCTGTTGGAGCAGCTATTGAACCTCTTTTTTGTGCATATATGGTTTGATAATCTTCATTATCTTGATCTTCAAACTTTCTTAACTTTGATATATATGGAGGAAGTGTAATTTCACCAAAAGATGTAAGAATGGCTGTAAATTCATTATTTTTAGTTCCAAAATCTATATATATCTTTTCTTTGTCTTTATTAATGACTTTTCCCTCAACATCTCTAAAAACAAATAAATTACCTATAGAAACTTTTTTTCCTGGTAAGGCAAAGCATAACCAAACACCATTTTTTTCGTTGGAAATGAAAGTAAATTCTATTTTTGATTTTGTGTCTTTTTTTATACCTATAATTTTAGAAGCATTAACTTTAGTATTATTAACCACCAATAAATCTCCGGGTAATAAATAATCGCAGATATCAGAAAATAGACAATTTTGATAAGAGTTAAGAGATTTTAAAACAAGTAATTTAGATGAGTCTCTTGGAAAGACTGGCTTAACTGCTATTAAATCCTCAGGTAGTTCAAAGGAAAAATCTTTAAGAAACATAAACCCTAATCAGACAACATCATTGATACTATTTTATCAGGGTAGTCAGGTGGTTCACCGCGCATAACTTTGTCTATATAATCCATTCCTTCAACTACTTTTCCAAAAACAGTGTATTGACCATTTAAGAATGAAGCTTCTTCAAAACAAATAAAAAATTGTGAGTTTGCGCTATCTGGATGTTGTGATCGAGCCATACCTAAAGTTCCTCTTACAAATGGTTCATCACTAAATTCTGCTCTTATGTCTGGCAGATCTGAACCACCCATACCTGTTCCAGTAGGATCACCGGTTTGCGCCATAAAACCTTCAATAACTCTATGAAAAATTATATCGTCATAAAAACCTTCTTTAGCCAACATTGTAATTTGTGCAACATGTTTAGGGGCTACATCTGGGTAGAGCTTTATAACAACCTTACCAATTGGAGGATTCTCAGAGGGATCTGTTATTTCTGAATTCTGTGTTACTTCCATCACTAGATTTTGAGATTTAATATTCTCTGCATTTATATCTGACATTGGCATCCCCATAAAAAATAAAAAGAAACTAAGTATTGAAAAACTATTAATTATAGGCATTTTATATTTTACTTTTAATAGATTTCTCAATGATTGGACTAACAAAACTTGAATAATCACCTTTCATTAAGGCAATTTGCTTAACTAAAGATGAAGAAATGTAGCTAAATTCAGGTCTTGATATAAGAAAAATAGTCTCGATATCAGGATTCATGGTTGAATTCATTCCTGCCATCTGTAATTCATAGTCATAATCTACCGGACCTCTTACACCCTTAATTAAAATATTAGCATTTTTAGATCTTGCAAAATCAACTATTAAACCACTAAAAGATTCAACTAAAACATTATCTTTAATTCCTATATCATTGATTTCATTAAATATATCTTTAATTCTTTCTTCAATAGTAAAAAGATTTTGTTTACCGTGGTTCTCGCCAATGGCAACTATAACTTTATCAAAAATCCTTGAACTTCTTAATAATATATCTTTATGACCTAAGGTAAATGGATCGAAGGAACCTGGATAAACAGCTATCTTCATTCTTCCTCTCCCTCACTTTCGAAAATTCTTTCTACACTAACAACATGTGCATTTTTGTCTATATTAAATATTTTAACACCTTGAGTTGTTCTTCCCATTATTCTTATATCTGTAATAGGACATCTAATTAATTTTCCGCTATTATCTATAAGCATAATTTGATCATTTTCATCAACTACAAAGGAAGCAACCAAATCACCATGTGATTTAGTCATTTTAATTCCTATAACACCCTTCCCACCTCTGTTTGTAGTTCTATACTCATATGCAGAAGATCTTTTTCCTTGTCCATTAGAAGCAACGGTTAGAATTATTTCTTCACTTGCAGCTAATTCTGAATACCTTTCTGTTGAAAGCTCTATATCATTTCCTTCAAAGTCCAGATCATCATCATCATTGCTATCATCTGTTGTCGCTTTACGCATCATAGATGACATCTTTAGATAAGCCCTAAGCTCATCATTTGATGCTTTTACTCTGTTTAATACCGCCATACCAACAACACTGTCATTTTTTGATAATCTAATACCTCTAACGCCTGTAGAAGATCTAGACGCAAATACTCTAACTTTATCTACATTAAACCTAATGCTTTGGCCTTTCTTACTTGCTAAAAGTATGTCGTTATCTTCTGTACATGTTTGAACAGAAATAATTCTTTCTTTAGAATCTAACTTCATGGCAATTTTACCATTTTTATTAATACGCCAAAAATCTGCTAATGAATTTCTTCTTATGCCGCCAGAGGAAGTTGCAAATATTACATATAAATCTTCCCATTCATCTTGATTTTCCGGTAAAGACATTACTGTTGTTATTCTCTCGTCTTCATCCAACGGAAGAAGATTAACCATGGCCTTTCCTTTTGCTTGAGGGCTAGAAAGTGGTAATTTCCATGTCTTTAATCTGTAAACCATTCCTTTCGATGAAAAAAATAAAATTGGTTGATGAGTATTAGAAATAAAAATATGTCTCACAAAATCATCATCTTTTGTTTGCATGCCTGCTCTACCTTTACCGCCTCTATTTTGAGCTCTATAAGTTGATAAAGGTACACGCTTGATATAGCCTGATCTGGTAACAGTAACAGCCATATCTTCCTTCTTTATTAAATCTTCATCTTCAACATCATCCAATTCCCCAAGGATTTCTGTTCTTCTTTCAACGGCAAAGTTATCTTTAACATAAGTTAACTCATCTTTAATTATGTCATAAATTTTACTTTTATCACCCAGAGTAGACAGTAAATCTTCTATTGTTCCTTTTAAATCATCTAATTCTGATTTGATTTCGTCAATACCCATCGCAGTTAATCTTTGAAGTCTTAGTTCTAAAATTGCTCTGGCCTGCTCTTCAGTAAATGAACAATTGCCCTTAGCAGTAATACCATGTCTAGGATCATCAATTAGCTTTATAAGTGATTTAACATCTTTGGCGGGCCATTCACGATCCATTAAATCCTCTCTTGCCTCAGCAGGTGATTTAGAAGATCGGATAAGTTTTATAATTTCATCTATATTTGAAACTGCAATAGCTAGGCCAACCAAGAGATGGGCTCTATCTCTAGCCTTGTTTAATTTAAATTTTAATCTTCGCGTTACAACTTCTTCTCTAAAATCAATAAAACAAGCAAGCATTTCTCTTAACTTCATTGGCTTAGGGGTTCCTTTATCTAAAGCAACCATGTTTGCGCCAAATGAAGTTTGAAGTTGAGTAAATTTATAAAGTTGATTTAAAATTACTTCTGCGACTGAGTCACGTTTTAGTTCTATAACTATTCGCATTCCATGACGATCGCTTTCATCCCTTAAATCAGATATACCTTCAATTGTTTTATTTCTTACTAAATCAGCAATCTTCTGTATTAGTAGTACCTTATTTAACTGATATGGTATTTCTGTAACAATTAGCGCCTCTCTATCCTTACGTATTTCCTCAATTTCTACTTTAGCCCTAATTACCACCGAACCCCTTCCAGTTGTATAAGCGCTTCTAGCGCCACTTTTACCTAAAATTATTCCTCCAGTTGGAAAATCAGGACCTGGAACAATTTCACATAATCTTTGATCCATTTCTTGATCATCAGTCTCAGGATTATCAATCATAAACATACATGCTTCTGTAATTTCATTTAAATTATGAGGAGGAATATTTGTAGCCATACCTACAGCAATTCCGCCAGCACCATTTACAAGTAGATTTGGAAATTCGGCAGGCAGAACAATAGGCTCACTTTCAGAGTTATCATAGTTTTCTTGAAAATCTACTGTATCTAAATTGATGTCATTAAGAAGGTGATGAGCAATTTTTTCCATCCTTACTTCTGTATATCTCATTGCAGCTGGTGGATCGCCATCGACAGAGCCAAAATTCCCTTGTCCATCAACTAATGGTAGATGAAGCGAAAAAGGTTGAGCCATTCTTACAAGTGCATCATAGATACTTTGATCACCGTGGGGATGGTATTTACCAATAACTGAACCAACAACTCTTGCAGATTTTCTATATTGCTTATTGTAATCATACCCATCTTCATGCATTGCATAAAGAATTCTTCTGTGAACTGGTTTTAAACCATCACGGGCATCTGGTAAGGCTCTAGATACTATAACGCTCATTGCGTAATCTAGATATGACTGACGCATTTCCTGATCTAAATTAGTATTAGAGATATCCTTGCTATCAATTGGATCTTCGTCAGTTGTATCTGACATTTACCTCGCCTTTAAACACGAATCAAATATTGATTCTTAAAGGGATATTTTACCATTTTATGGCTATATCTACAAAATATTAATATGTTATTTTATAACTATTAGTTATTAATAATCAATAAGTTAGAAGGGAATATCATCGTCGATTTCAGAGTCAAAATTATTAGAGTCTGAAATTGCATTATCCTGTGAGAAATTATTATCAACTGAACCAGAATTTCTATTATCAAGCATTTTAAAAGTTGAATTAAAACCCTGAAGCACTACTTCAGTAGTATATTTTTCGATACCATCTTTATCTTCCCATTTACGAGTTTGAAGTTGACCTTCAATAAAGACATTTGAACCTTTTTTTACATATTGTTGAATAATATTAACCAAACCTTCATTAAACACTACTACACGATGCCATTCAGTTTTTTCTCTTTTTTCACCAGTATTTTTATCGTTCCAAGATTCACTTGTAGCAATAGAAAAGGTACATAATGATCTTCCATCTTGGGTATTTCTGACTTCTGGGTCCTGTCCCAACCTACCAATTAGCATCACTTTATTTAAACTTCCTGACATAATAACTCCAATTTAATGACTTTTTTTAAAAAGATATAGATAGCATAAAATCTTATGATATAAGTTATTTTGATTTAAATACAGGAAAAACTGTGAGAGAAGTATCTAAAAAAAACTCCAAGAAATTTATTAAAGTTTATGGATCTAGAGAGCATAATCTAAAAGACCTTAGCGTTAACATACCTAAGGAGGAAATTACAGTAATTACTGGTTTATCAGGATCTGGTAAATCATCCTTAGCTTTCGATACAATATATGCTGAAGGTCAAAGAAGATATGTTGAAAGTTTATCTGCGTATGCAAGACAATTTTTGGAAATGATGCAAAAACCTGATGTTGATCAAATTGAAGGACTATCGCCAGCGATATCTATTGAACAAAAAACCACTTCACGCAATCCTAGATCTACTGTTGGGACGGTAACAGAAATTCATGATTACTTAAGATTAATGTTTGCAAGAATAGGTATTCCTCATTCACCTGAGACTGGCCTCCCAATTAAAAGCCAAACTATAACTGAAATGGTTGATCAGGCTTTAAAGTTAAAAAAAAATAGTAAGGTATATTTACTAGCCCCAATCATAAGAGAAAGAAAAGGTGAATACAGAAAGGAATTTTCTGAGCTACTAAAAAAAGGCTTTCAAAGAGTTAAGGTTGATGGTGAATTTTATGAAATTTCAGATGTCCCAAACCTAAAAAAGAATTTTAAACATAATATTGATGTTGTGGTGGATAGACTCGTTATTAATGATGAAATTAAATCAAGATTAGCTGATAGTTTTGAGTTAGCTACCACATTATCAGATGGATTAGCTGTAATAGAAATTCAAAGCAACAAAAAAGAGGAAGCTGAAAGAATATTATTTTCTGCTAATTATGCATGTCCAGTATCTGGTTTTACTATTGAAGAGATAGAGCCAAGACTTTTTTCCTTTAATAACCCTAAAGGGGCATGCAATAAGTGTGATGGGCTCGGAACACAATATTTCATTGATGAAGAATTAGTTATTCCAGATAAAAATTTAAGTATAAATGATGGTGCTATTGCTCCTTGGTCAAAAAAATCTACGCCCTCACCCTATTATTTTCAAACATTATTTGCCTTATCAAATCATTACAATGTCTCCTTAGATATTAAATGGAAAGATCTACCAAAAGATTTTAAAAATATAATTCTCAATGGATCTGAAAATGATGAAATAGAGTTTCTATATGATGATGGTTCAAGAACTTTTAAAACTAAAAAACCTTTTGAGGGCATAATTAATAATTTAAAAAGAAGATATCTTGAAACTGATAGTAGTTGGATGAGGAATGAGATAGAAAAATTTCAATCTATTTCAGATTGTGAAAGTTGTTCTGGCTATAGATTAAATGATGAAGCTTTAAGTGTAAAAATTAACAATATGCATATAGGTCAAGTAACCTCATTAAGCATAAAAGATGCTAAAAATTGGTTTGTTAAGCTAGAAAAAAAATTAAATAAAAAAGAAAAAGAAATTGCTAAAAATATCATCAAAGAGATTATGGAAAGATTATCTTTTTTGGAGAATGTTGGTTTAGGGTATTTAACTCTTTCAAGAACATCGGGAACTCTATCTGGAGGTGAATCACAAAGAATAAGATTGGCTTCTCAAATCGGGTCAGGATTAACAGGTGTTTTGTATGTTTTGGATGAGCCTTCAATAGGATTACATCAAAGAGATAATAAGAAATTATTATCAACACTTAAAAGACTAAAAGATCTTGGAAACACAGTCATTATTGTTGAGCATGATGAAGAAACTATGAACTTTGCAGATTATATTATTGATGTTGGGCCAAAGGCAGGTATTCATGGAGGTCATTTAGTTGCAGAAGGAAATATCGAGCAAATCAAAAAAAATAAAAACAGCATCACTGGTCAATACCTTTCAGGAAAAAAATCTATTGAAGTAAGAAAAAAGAGAAAAATTGATAATGATAAAAAAATTACAATTAAAGGTGCATCAGGTAATAATTTAAAAAAAATAAATGCAGAATTTCCTCTTGCAAGATTTATTTGTGTTACTGGTGTTTCAGGATCTGGAAAATCAACATTACTATTTCAAACCCTATATAGGGCCATGAACAGGACCTTAAATAACTCACAAAACTCACCTATGAAGTATGATTCAATAGATGGAATGCATTTAATTGATAAAATAATAAACATCAATCAATCACCAATTGGTAGAACCCCAAGGTCAAATCCTGCTACCTATACTGGCGCATTCTCACCTATAAGAGATTGGTTTTGTGGTTTACCTGAATCAAAGGCAAGAGGATATAAACCTGGGCGCTTTTCATTCAATGTTAAGGGTGGAAGATGTGAAGCTTGTCAGGGTGATGGTTTAATAAAAATAGAAATGCATTTTCTTCCAGATGTATATGTTCAGTGTGATCAATGCAAAGGGAAAAGATATAACAGAGAGACTCTAGAAATTAAATATAGAGAAAACTCTATCTCTGATGTTTTAGAGATGACTGTAGATGAAGCACATGAACTCTTTAAAGCTGTTCCAAGTATAAGAGAAAAAATGGAAACATTAAAAAGAGTTGGCCTTGGTTATATAAAAGTTGGTCAACAAGCCACTACATTATCCGGCGGTGAAGCTCAAAGAATAAAATTGGCTAAAGAACTTGCAAAAAAAGCAACAGGAAGAACTTTTTATGTTCTTGATGAACCAACAACTGGATTGCATTTTCATGATGTGAAAAAATTACTAAGCGTTTTACATGAGCTTGTGGATCAAGGCAATACGGTAGCTATAATAGAACATAATCTTGATGTAATTAAGACATCTGATTGGATTATTGACGTCGGTCCAGAAGGTGGCGATAACGGAGGATTAATTGTTGCCCAAGGTACGCCTGAGGAAATAATCAAAACTAAAAAAAGCTATACTGGTAAATTCCTTAAAGAAATATACGAGTAACAATTAATAAATATTTTGTGCAATAACCATACTGAAAAGCATGGGTATGCTTAACATAGTATTTGTTCTTGAAAATAACATAGCTGTTCTAGCTGAAGCTGCTTTAACATCTGCATCGGCCTCAACAATACCTAGAGCTTTCTTTTGATTTGGCCAAATAACAAACCATACATTAAACCACATTATTATACCTAACCACATTCCAATGCCAATAAATAATTCATTAGGTGATCCACCACCCATAAGCGTCAAAGTCATAGCTGTGTGAAGATATCCATTTATATATCCTAAAATTAAACCAGTAATAATAGTTGCCATAGCTCCCCAACGGAACCACCATAAGGCAGCAGGGGCAATTACTTTTGAGACTGCAGGTTTTTGATCGTCAGGAATATTTGGCATATTTGGTATCTGAACAAAATTAAAATACCATAGCAAACCTATCCACATTACACCCGATAAAACATGAAGCCATCTAAATACAAACATCCAAAAAGGGTTATATTTAAAACCCTCACCTATATCTATAGACCCATATGTCGTAATAAAAGAAACGAACATAAGTAAAAAAGCTAACAAGAATCCAGCTGTTACTGTATTTCTTAAAGATGATAAAATAGAACTCATAATATCTTCCCCCAAAGAATCATTAATAATTATTTATTATATAAAAAAATAACCAATTTAAAAATTAATTTTTTGACCAATCTCTTTTTACATTCAAATATAAGATTATCTGAGAGGCAATAAAAACAGAGGAATATGTCCCAATAAAAACGCCTATTATCATGGCTAAAGTAAAGCCTTTAAGGACCTCTCCTCCTAGAAAATATAATGAGAAAAGAGCTAACAATGTAGTAACGGATGTAAGGAGAGTTCTAGACATAGTTTCATTTAAGGATTGATTGATTAAATCAAAGATATTCATTTGCTTATATTTTCTAAGGTTTTCTCTTATTCTATCATAGACAACAACGGTATCATTCATTGAGTAACCAATAATGGTTAGCAATGCAGCAATTATAGATAAATTAAATTCAATTTGAAGAAATGAAAAAATTCCCATTGTTATCATTACATCATGGATAAGAGCAGTTACAGCCCCAATTGAAAACTGCCATTCAAATCTTATCCAAATGTAAAAAAGCATTAAGAGAACGGCTATAATGATTGCAATTATCCCTTTTTGAATCAACTCAGAACTAACTTTAGGACCAACGATTTCTGTTCTTTGAATAATTACATCATTACCCAAGCTTGACCGAATAAGTTCTATAGAGCTCATGTCAGCATTGGTGGTTAGATTTGTAGAATTTTCAATTCTAATTAATATTATATCATCTGAACCAAATGTTTGAATCTGAATATCTCCGATACTTAATTCAGATAATTGATTTCTTATTTCAGCGATTGATAGTTCCGGATTTTTTTTTATTTCAATTAAAGTTCCGCCTTTAAAATCGATGCCAAAATTAAGATTTTTATAAACTAAAAAAAACAAAGAAGAAATTATCGCTAATATAGATAAAATAGTAGCAATATTTTTAACTCTTAAAAAATTAATTTTTAGATCTTTTTTTATCCACCTTATTGAACTCATATTGGAAGCTCCTCAGGTTTTCTTTTAAGAAGCCAATTCGCAACAATTAACCTTGTGATCACGAAAGCAGTAAAAAATGATGTAATAACACCTATTGATAAAGTTACCGCAAATCCCTTAACGGGCCCTGTTCCCAAAAAAATTAAGATTAATGACGCAATTAGTGTTGTAATATTTGCGTCTAAGATTGTTCTGAATGCTCTGCTGTAGCCTGCCTCGACAGAAGAGAAAGGTGTTTTACCACTATCATACTCTTCTCTAATTCTCTCGAAAATTATAACATTAGCATCAACTGCCATGCCTATGGTTAGAACTATTCCGGCTATACCGGGTAGAGTTAAAGTTGCTTGAATTAAAGATAATACTCCAACTATAAAAACAAGATTTAGAGTGAGAGCAATATTTGCATATAAACCAAATCTTCCATAACTAAGAAAAATAAATGCTAAAACTAAAAGCATTCCAATAATAGTTGCTATTGTCCCGGAGTTAATTGAGTCTGCACCAAGACCAGGTCCAATTGTTCTTTCCTCTAAAATATTTAAAGGAGCTGGTAAAGCCCCTGCTCTTAAAAGTACCGCCAAATCATTTGCGCTTTCTACAGTAAAACCACCTTCAATTTGGCCTGAACCTCCCAAAATAGGCTGCCTTATAGTAGGAGCAGAAATTACTTGATCATCTAAAACAATAGCAAAAGGTCTTCCTACATTTTCTGATGTTGCTCTTGCAAAAGATTTTCCGCCAGCAACATCAAAACGAAAATTCACGACAGGAGTATTTGTCATTTGGTCAAAACTAGCCTGAGCATCAGCCAATCTCTCACCTGAAACTAATATTTTTTTGTTAACAAGCCATGGAATTGAATCTTTATCATAAATAACTTCTGATCTTGGAGGAATCTTCCCTCTTAAAGCATCTGAAGCAGAAGTTGATGTATCAACCATTCTAAAATTAAGTTTTGCTGTTTGACCAAGTAAATCTTTTAATCTCTTGGGATCATCAAGTCCAGGAACCTCAAGAAGAATTCTATTGTTGCCTTGTCTTTGAATGGATGGCTCTGTTACTCCTAACCCATCAATTCTTCTTCGAACAATCTCAATAGATTGATTAACTGCAGAACGATATTTACTTCTTAAGGCGTCTTCAGTAAATGTTACGTTAAAAATATTCTCTGAATTAGTAATATTAAGTTCAGATACACTTTGATTTAAAAAAAGATTTGATCCGCCTTGATCAACTGAATTAATAATATTTTTTGCTTCACTAATCTGCTCTTCATTAATTATAATCAAACTTACACCATCATTAATTAGTTTTAAATTTGAATATTTGATCCTATTTTTTCTTAAAGCAGAACGAATATCATCTAATAAAAATTCTCCTTTTTCTTTTTTAATGGTTTCAGTATCAACCTCTAATAAAAGATAAGATCCCCCTCGTAGGTCCAATCCTAAATTAAGGGTATTTTTAGGTAATAGCGGAACTTCTTTATCTAATTCAACAAAATTTGGAAGAGCTAATAAGCCTAAAAATGAACAAAAAACTACAATTAATATTTTTTTTGTAAGAGAAAAATAGAGCATTTAGGTTTATTAATCTTTTGACTTCACATCTGCTAAAGTAGATTTAAGAGATTTAATTTTTACATTATTACCAAAATCAACATCTACTTCATTTTCTGAAACATCAGTAACTGTTCCGATTAATCCTCCACCTGTAACTACACGATCACCCTTTTTCACATTGCTAACCATAGCATTGTGGTCTTTAATCTTTTTTTGCTGAGGCCTTATTATTAGAAACCAAAAAATAGCAAAAATAAGAATTAATGGTATGATTTGAACAAAAAAACCACCTGATGATTGCGCAATTAAAAAACTATTTTCCATTTTATCCTCTTTTCTAAGATATTTGATCAATAATCTTGTTATATAAAAAGATCAAATATAAAAAATTTATATTTTTACTACCTTTTCATTATTCATGTATGGTTGTAGAACTTTAGGAATATTTATGTGTCCAGTTTCATCATAATTATTCTCTAAAATTGCAGCCAACGCCCTTCCAACAGCAACACCAGAACCATTCAAAGTATGTAAAAAGATATTTTTTTTATCATTTTTGCTTTTATATTTTGCATTCATTCTTCTGGACTGAAAGTCCAAACAATTTGAGCAAGATGAAATTTCTCTGTATTTTTTTTCGGAAGGAAACCAGACCTCTAAATCATATGTTTTATGAGCTGAAAAACCAATATCACCAGTTGCTAACAAAACAACTCTATAAGGTAATTCAAGTAATTGTAGTATCTTCTCAGCACAAGATAACATTCTTTCTAGCTCATCATTAGAGTCCTCTGGTTTTGTTATGCTAACTAGCTCAACCTTAGGAAATTGATGAAGCCTAATCATTCCTCGAGTATCTCTTCCAGCTGCACCAGCTTCTTTTCTAAAACACTGAGAAAATGCCGTATACCTCAAAGGCAGTTCTTCTTCACTTATAATTTTTTTTCTAACAAGATTTGTAAGAGGAACTTCTGCAGTAGGTATTAACCATAAATCATTATCTGTTTTATACTGATCTTCACTAAATTTTGGTAATTGACCTGTTCCAAACATTGAGTCCTCCTTAACCAAATAAGGAATGTTTATTTCTTTATAGCCATGCTCAATAGTATGGATATCTATCATAAAATTTGATAACGCCCTTTCCAGTTTAGCAAGTTTTCCAGATGATATAACAAATCTTGATCCAGATAACTCAGCTGCAGTTTCAAAATCAAGCTCATTCAATTCTTCGCCTATTTCATAGTGATGAGGAGATTTTTTGTTTATTAACTCTCCTTCTTTTTTTATTTCAACATTAAAACTTTCATCGTCTCCAACAGGCAAATCATTTGAAGGAATATTTGGCAGTGAAGACAAAATATCTTTAAGTTCTTTTTCGGTTTCTAATTTATTCTCTTCAATTTTGTTAATTGAATCTTTTATTTCTTGGGACTCTTTATTAAGTTTAAGAAATTCAGACTCATTGCCTTCTGACTTAGCTTTTCCAGCTTCTTTAGAAATCTGATTTCTTCGTTCTTGAAAACTTTGAATTTCAGAAATACTATCTCTTAAGTTACTATCAATCTCTAATATCTTTTCTATATCAACTTCAAGGCCTCTTTTTTTTAAACCATCACAAAACCCATCGGGTTCTTGTCTTATTTTATTAATATCGTGCATAAATTGAAATGTTTCCTTTTTTCTTAATCATTATTATTTTTTTTTTCAATCATTGAAACAATTAAAATTGATATCTCATATAAAATTAATGTTGGTATAGCAAGACCGATTTGACTAACAAGATCAGGGGGAGTAAGAAAAGCTGCAATTAAAAAAACTAAAACAATTGCATATTTTCTTCCTTTTTTTAGATAAGCTGAAGTAATAAAACCAACTCTAGCAAGTAATGATAGTAAAACTGGTAATTGAAAACACAAACCAAAGGCAATTATAAGTGATGTAATTAGATTAAGATATTCACTTACCTTTGGCATCATTAATACAGATATACTATCTGAGTCTTTTATTTGCATATCAGAAAAAAAATTGAGAGCTAATGGCATAATAAAAAATTGAACAGTGACAGCACCAATTAAAAATAATATTGGTGAAAAAATAAAATATGGCGCCATCGCAATCTTTTCTTTTTTATAAAGCCCTGGAGATATGAAAGAATATATTTCTAGACAAAAATAAGGAAAGGTGATCAATAAACCTCCGAACAAAGCAATTTTTAGTTTTACCATTAAAAATTCTTGAGGAGCTGTGTATATCATTTGACTATTTGATCCCATTATTTCTTCATATGGATTAACCAAAAAAAGATAAATATTTTCTGAAAAAATAAATGCAAATATAAATGTTACTGATAAAATAAAAATTGATCTTAATATTCTAGTTCTTAGCTCGATAAAGTGATCGATTAAGGGTGCTTTAGAAGTTTCTATGCTTTCTTCATTCATAAACTATTACTCTTTATTTTTGTTCTCGATATCCTCGGCAATACTATTGATTTCTTTTTCAACATCTTTAAGTTCTTTCTTATTTGGGATATCTATATCATCCACAAGAGATTCGATAGAGGTTCTTATCTCCTTTGAATAGACCCATAATTTTGAAAAAAAATTGTGTATGGCCCTTAAAACAACTGGTAATTCTTTAGGTCCAAAAAAAACAATTATCAAAATACTTAAAAGTAATAACTCGTTAAATCCAAAATCAAACATAATGGAAATTATTCTTTATCTTCGTTATCCTCGATAGCAGTATCATCATCATCAGACATACCTTTTCTAAAACTTTTAATACCACTAGCCAAATCTGTCATAAAATCTGAAATCTTACCTCTACCAAAAAAAATAAGCGCCAACATTACAACAAGTAAAATCTGTAACCAACTTGGAAACATTAAATTTCTCCATTAACCTCAATTGAATTTATAGCATCAATTTCTTCTATGTCGTTATCATTTATTATATTTTCAGGATATAAATCTGTGGGAAGATTATTATCTAAAAGACCCATTGATTTTAATTCTTTCATATCTGGAAGATCTTTAATGTTCTCAAGGTCAAAATGAACCAAAAATTCATCTGTTGTTCCATATACAATTGGATTACCTAGAACTTTTCTTCGACCTTTAATTTTAACCCAATTCATTTGCAAAAGTGTGTCAATCGTTCCAGGTGAAACATTAACACCTCTTATATCCTCTATTTCTGCTCTAGTTACTGGTTGATGATATGCAATTATAGATAATGTTTCTATAGCAGCTTTAGATAGTTTCTTTTGGGCCTTAGCTTCTCTTTGCATTATAAAAGATAAATCTTCAGCTGTTTTAAACATAAACTTATTACCAACTTTTTTTAATTCTAATCCTCTATTCTGATAAATATCTTCAAGTCTATTAATTATTTCATCTATATTTGAATTTTTAGGTAATTTTTCAGATAAAGTTTTCTTATCTAAAGGATCAGATGAGGCAAATAATAACGCCTCAACTATTCTTAATTGATCATTCTGGCTAATTGACGCTTTAATGTTATCAAAATTATTTTCTTTCATCAGGCTCTTATCTCCTCTTTATTTTTACTTTCTTCCTTGTCTAGGTTCTTGAATCTTATATTGCCAAAGTTCTTATTTTGGCTTATTTCTATTAATCCTTTTTTTGACATTTCTAAACTAACATTAAAAATTGATGCAGCTGAACTTCTTCTAAAAGCGGTTGCTCTCTCACTAGTGTCTTTGGAAGATGGTATAAAATCTAAAAAATTTATCCATTCAATTGATACGCCTAACATTGCTTCTAATCTTTTTCGAGCATCCTCTATTGAAAGAATTGGTAAAGGTTTTGGCGACCAATTTACTACATAATTTCTATTTCTGACTTCACTATATGATTTCAAAATATCAAACATTTTATCTTTTTGTGAATATGTTTTTACAGTCTTAATTATTTCAGGCATTCCCCGTCTAAACAATCTTTCACCAATACGATTTCTATTCATAAGGTTATTACCAGCATTTCGCATTGCTTCTAATCGCCTTAGTCTGAAAGCTAAAATTGCAGCCATTTCTTCTGCGCCAGGTTCTATTTCCTCAATAGGAAGTAATAGCTTGGATTTAAGATAAGCAAGCCATGAGGCCATAACTAAATAATCAGCGGCAAGTTCAATATCGCGGGAATCCATTTCAGTAAGAAAATCTAAATACTGACTTGCTAATTCCAAAATTGAAATTTCTAGTAAATCAACTTTTTGTTCTTTAGCTAAAGATAAAAGAAGATCTAATGGTCCCTCGAATCCATCTAAATCAACAAAGAAATTTAATTGACCATTGCTATCCATGCACTATATATAGCGCCTATCATTACTAAAAACACTAATTAAATGCTATTTAAGAAAAGAGTATCTAAAAAAATCTTATTTTAAATATAATTAATTTAATATTAACAATACTTTATAAATAAAAATTAATGCTTTAAGTTATATTTTATTTATTGTGATTTGATTAAACAGGTAAATTGATTATCAATAAGGATATCGCAAATCTTCTTTGCTTCTTTATAGCCATCAATGTTAATTGATATGATTCGGTATTTTTCTTTCATAGGTATTAATAGCTTTTGATTCAAAGTTATTCTACTTGGATCTTTTATTGAATTCAAAAGCGTTAAATCATCGATAGAAACTCTATATAATGCAGCAATTCTTGATAATGTATCACCCTTCTTAATTCTTATGCTCTTTTCTTGCTGAATTGATTCAATTTCCAACCTGAGTTTATTAATCTCATTTAAAGTTTTTAACTTTTTTATATGTAATTGAGCATCTTTGTAATTTTCAAAAGTTGCATATCTAATTGTAAAAAATCCCTTTTTTTCTTTTCTTGCATTTAATAAATCTTCAGTACTTTGACATGGGGTATTTTCATTCCAAAGGGAATATACACATGGAGTTATTTCTGGATCTTTCATTTCAGGAGGATTAATAGGTTGTTCTTTTATTGAGTCATTATTTGTTAAAATTAAAACCTCATTCTCATCGAACAATATCTTATAAATTAAAAAAGATACAAAAATTATAAATATTAAAAGAACATATTTAATATATTTTATTAAATTCATTTATAGCTCCTCGATTGCTTCAATTCCAAGTAATCCTAAACCAGTTTGGATTGTGATTGAAACAGCAAAAAGCAGAGCTACCCTAGCTAATGATAGGTCCATTTCACTTTTATCTAATATATGAATGCGTTTGTTATCTATTTTTAAATTCCAATATTGATGAAAAGAAGAAGCGAGATCTCTTAAATAGTATGATAACCTATGAGGCTCCATAAATGTAACTGACTGCTCAATTACTTTTGGAAAATTAGCTATTTGAAATATTATCTTTTTTTCATTTTCATTTTGCAAAAAAGCTAAATCGGCATTTATTAAATCTTTATCTTCAATATCTCTTCCAAGTTTTTCTTTCGAATTTCTAATTAGCGAAGATATTCTTGCATTTGCATATTGGATATAAAAGATAGGATTATCATTATTTTCATTTTTAAAAACTTCGAAATCAAAATCTAATTGTGCGTCATTTTTTCTTGAAACCATCATAAATCTGACCGCATCCTTACCAACCTCATTAACGATTTCTTTTAATGTAATAAAACTTCCTGCCCTTTTTGACATCTTAACAGGCCTTCCACCTCTTGATAAACGAACCAATTGACAAGTTTTGATTTCGAGATTTGCATTTTCATTAGTTACAGCTTTAACAGCGGCCTTCATTCTGGCTATATATCCTGAATGATCAGCTCCAAAGATATTTATCATCCGAATAAATCCTCTTTCATATTTATTCAAATGATAGGCAATATCTGGCATAAAATAAGTCCATTGCCCATCATGTTTTTTTACAACTCTATCTTCATCATCTCCAAAATTTTTTGATTTAAAAAGAATATGCTGCTTTTCACTCCATTCATCTTTTTTGCTTCCTTTAGGTGGGTTTGTATTGCCCTTATAAAGCAGTTTTTTATCCTCTAGGTGTTTATATGCTTTATTTACATGACCTTCTTCCAATAACGTTTTTTCTGAGATAAATACATCATGATCTATTTCAAGAGACTTAAGGTCGCTTTTAATAATATTCATTACACTAGATATCGATTCTTTCATAAAAAAATCTAACCAATCACTCTCAGCTTTATCTAGGAATTTTTCTCCATGCTCGTCACTGATTTTTTTTGCTATAGGAATTAAATACTCTCCAGGATAAAGGTTATCAGGTATTACAATTTCTTTATCTGAAAAATTTTGTAAATATCTTAAATAAACAGATTTTGCTAAATTTCTTATTTGCTCGCCTGAGTCATTAATATAATATTCTCTACAAACATCAAAACCCACAAAATCAAATATATTAGCTAGCGTATCACCAAAAACTGCTCCCCTTGTATGACCAACATGTAAAGGTCCTGTTGGGTTAGCTGAAACATACTCAATGTTAATCTTTTCTCCTTTCCCAAGGTCTTTTTTTCCAAAATTTTCTCTATTTTTTAAAACCTCTCGAATAAAATCATGTAAAACATAATCTTTAACGAAAAAATTAATAAAACCTGATTTTGCTAATACGATATCTTTGAAATCGCCACTATCTTCAAAAAACTTTTTAACTTCCAGAAATATCTGTTCTGAGTCCATTTTTAATTTTTTTGATAAAACAAGTGCCGCATTCGTAGAAAAATCACCGTGAGAAGTATCTCTTGGAAATTCAAAAGATATATTCGATAAATCTTCATTTGAATAAGATTTATTAAGCTCCACAATTAAAATATTCTTATATTTTTCTAGTATATCCATCTATAAGTTCTTTTGTTCAATAACCTTTGCATGATTCGCAGTTGCAGATCGATCAGTCATAGACGCTATAAAATCACATATAATAATTGCTTTTTTAGATATATTTTGATCATAACATTCTTGTTTTATTTTTACAGGAAGAAGGTCATTGTTAGTTAATAATTCATCAAAAAGCTCTTTTATTATTTTGCGTCCATTATTCCTATCGCTATCCATTGAAGAGTGCGAATAAACTCTTTCATGTAAAAATTTTCTTAGCTCCTTGTCTTGCTTTTTCATTTTATTAGAAAATGCTGCAATGGGATAATCATGACATCTAATATCTTCGACGCTTTGCGGTTTTAATATTCCTAAATTATTGTTTGTTTGCGCTAATAAGTCATTAACCATAAACCCGATCAGTCTGCGGACTAATTCTTGAATTATCATAAAATCATCGAGACCAATATATTCCTCTATTATATCTTGATAAATCTTATCAATTAATTCAATTTCACATATATCTTTTATTTTGAATTTCTTTGCTCTAAAGCCGTCATCAATATCATGATTATTATACGCTATATCATCTGATAAAGAAGAAATCTGTGCCTCTAAACTTGCAAAAGTAGAAATCTCTAAATCATAATTTGAAATAAAATCTTTTACAAAAAACCCTATTGGAGATTTATTTTTATAATCTTTAATTGGGCCATTATGCTTTAATATTCCTTCTAATGTTTCCCAAGAAAGATTTAATCCACCAAAATCAGGATATCTTTTTTCCAATCCAGTAACAATTTTAAGTGTCTGGACATTATGATCAAATCCTCCGAAATCTCTCATACATTCATCTAAGGCTTCCTCACCAGAATGTGAAAAAGGCGGATGTCCTAAATCATGTGACAAGGCTAATACCTCTGATAAATCTTCGTCTAATCTCAAAATACGAGCAATAGTTCGGGCTATTTGGCTAACTTCAATTGAATGAGTAAGTCTGGTTCTATAGTAGTCTTCAGTATGAGCGATAAAAACCTGAGTTTTATGCTTTAATAAACGAAAATGTTCTGAGTGAATAACTCTATCCTTATCCCTGTGAAAGGGATTTCGATGTTCGCTTTCTGGTTCAGAATAAAATCTTCCCCTGCTATTATGAAAATCGGTTGCATATTTAGCTTTTTTATACACGAGTATATCCATTAACAAAAAGAATCATTAATAGATATACTTAGTATAATTATAAAATTTTATTAAGCACTTAATGCGCTAAAACTGCCAATAATAATAAAGCTACAATATTAGTTATCTTGATCATAGGGTTAACAGCTGGTCCTGCGGTGTCCTTATAAGGGTCACCAACCGTATCGCCCGTTACTGCAGCTTTATGAGCTTCAGAGCCTTTTCCACCATAATTACCATCTTCAATATATTTTTTTGCATTATCCCATGCGCCACCTCCGGCAGTCATAGAAAGAGCAACAAATAATCCTGTAACAATAACGCCTAGAAGCATTGCTCCAAGAGCTGAAAATGCATCACTTTTTGTAGCAATAAAATTAACAGTATAAAAAAGGACTATTGGCGATAATAAAGGTAGTAAAGATGGCACAATCATCTCTTTAATTGCAGATTTTGTTAGTAGATCAACAGCCGAACTATAATCAGGTTTATCTTCTCCAGTCATAATTCCTGGTTTTTCCTTAAACTGCTTTCTTACTTCTTCAACAATAGCTGAGCCTGCACGCCCAACTGCAGTCATTCCTAATGCCGCAAATAAGTAAGGAAGCATACCACCAACTAATAAACCAACAACAACATAAGGGTTTGAAAGAGAAAAGTCAGGATTCACTCCAAAGAAATAACTTCCCTCAGCAGCATTAGATGAGAAATATTCTAAATCTGCAGTATAAGCACCAAAAAGAACTAATGCACCTAAACCAGCTGATCCAATTGCATAACCTTTTGTAACTGCTTTTGTTGTATTACCAACAGCATCTAAAGAATCAGTTGTGTTTCTAACTTCTTCAGGAAGTTCAGACATTTCGGCTATACCGCCCGCATTATCTGTAACGGGACCAAAAGCATCTAAAGCAACAACCATACCTGCTAGCGCCAACATTGTAGTTACTGCAATAGCAATACCAAAAAGCCCCGCTAATGAATAAGTAATAATAATCCCAAAAACAATCACTAAAGCAGGAAGAGCTGTTGATTCCATTGAAATTGCTAATCCCTGTATGACATTTGTTCCATGTCCTGTTTCAGAAGATTTTGCAATTGATTTAACCGGTCTATAGTCTACGCCTGTATAATATTCTGTAATCCAAATGATTAAACCTGTTATTGCTAATCCTGTTACACCACATATGTATAAATCTAAACCATTAAAACTCTTTCCTGATATAGTTAGAGAGGTTCCAAAACCAACAACTAAATCAGTAACAAAATAAAGAACAAATAATGAAAGAATTGCAGTTGCAATAAATCCTTTATAAAGAGCACCCATAATAGAGTTGCTTTTTCCTAATTTAACAAAATATGTTCCAAGAATAGATGTAATTACACAAGCTCCACATATTGATAAAGGATAAATCATCATGGTTTCATTTCCTGCAAAAAATATTGAAGCCAAAACCATTGTGGCAACAACTGTTACAGCATAAGTTTCAAATAAATCAGCTGCCATACCAGCACAATCGCCAACATTATCACCAACATTATCAGCAATTGTTGCAGGGTTTCTAGGATCGTCTTCAGGTATTCCGGCTTCAACCTTACCAACTAAATCACCGCCAACATCAGCACCTTTTGTAAAAATACCGCCTCCAAGTCTAGCAAAAATAGAAATTAAAGAAGAACCGAAACCTAAAGCTACTAGAGCATCTATAACTATTCTGTCATTTTGAGGAATCCATAGAGTTGTTAAAACATAATAATAAACGGCAACGGCAAGTAATGCCAGGCCAGCAACAAGCATACCCGTTACGGCTCCTGATTTGAATGCAATACTTAAGCCTTCAGCCAAACTGTTTGAGGCTGCTTGAGTTGTTCTTACATTTGCTCTAACTGATACAAGCATTCCAATGTATCCAGCAATTCCAGATAGCACTGCTCCAATAAGAAAACCTACAGAAACCTCTAATCCAAGTAGAAAATATGAAATCACCAATATTACTAAACCAACTATAGCAATAGTAGAGTATTGCCTAGATAAATATGCGCTTGCACCCTCTTGAATCGCGCCAGCAATTTCCTGCATTTTTTCATTTCCAGTATCCGCTGAAAGCACTGAAATCGATGTAAAAATACCATAGACTACAGCTAAAACACCTGCTCCTATTATTAAGTGAATGATTTCCATTTAATCCTCCGAATCCTTATATAAATACTGAGCGAACATGCCAAAAGTTAATATAAATATCAAGTTAAAGCTTAATATAATGAATGAGAAAAGCCTCCTAATAAATTATTAAAATTTTTATCAATAATTTTTATCCCTTTTTTTCTAGTCATTCGACCAATCTTTGTAACATTTTTGTGCTTATCTAATCCTTTTGGCCCTGTAAATAAAATTTGATAATCATCGCCGCCTATTAGAATTAATTTTTCATATCTTTTATAAGAATTTAAAAATTCAATAACTTCGTTTGATTTTGGAATTGATGAAAATTGAATTTCAGCGCCTAGTTTACTCATTGTACAAATATTATTTAAATCATTTAATAATCCATCGGAAATATCAGTGGAGGCATTTGCTTTATTTCTAATTAAATTAATTAAGTTTGTTTGTGGTTGAGGCACAAGATATTTTAATATCAATTTTTCTTTTGCACTTTTATCAAATTTAATTTGTTTCTTTTTAATACTCATTCCAATAAAGGCATCACCAATTGTTCCGCTTACATAAACCAGATCTGATAATTTTGCTGATGATCTTTTTATAATTTTTTTTGATTTAACTGGTCCAAATATTGTAAGGCTTAAAACAGTCTTATTTTTTGTTGCAATAGTATCACCGCCAATAAGATTAAGGTTATAATGCTTCAGATCTTCATGAAAAGATCTAAAAAAAGAATCCAACCATCTTTGATTAATTGATTTCCCTGAGGAAAAATTTAATAAACAAAACTTTGGCTTAACTCCCTTAGAGATTAAGTCGCTGATGTTAACTCGTATTAATTTCTTAGCTATTGTTTTAGGGTTATCATCTCTAAAGAAATGTATATCTTCTGCAATGGTATCTGTTGAATATGCAAAGTTATTAACTACAGCTACATCATCTTCAAAATTTAATGAATGTTTAGTTTGCATCGTACTCTTTTTTATATAATTTTTTATAAACTGTGTTTCTTTAAGCATGATAAAATCTACAATTTAATTACCCTTTTTGAAACTGCATCTAATACAGCATTAATTAAAGCCGGCTCATCTCCATCAAAAAATAATTTGGCTATCTCAATGTACTCATTAAAAATTACTTTTTTTGGAATATTTTCCTCATGAATTAATTCATATACAGATATTCTTAAAATAGATCTAACAAGTGACTCTATTCTAGATAATTTCCAATTTTTTAAATTTTTATTAATAAGGTCATCAATCTTTTTTTGATTTTTTGAAGCGCCTTTTACAAGTTTTTCTATATAACTCTTATTTGGTTTACCTTGATTATTTATTTTTTCTAACTCTACAAAAGAATCATCAGAAAAACGTTTTTGAATAACTTCAAATGATTTTCCGCTTAATTCCATTTCATAGAGAATTTGGACGGCAAATAATCTTGATGAGCTTTTGCTAGAATTTCCCATTCTTAATATCTATTAATAAATTACACGCATACGCGGCATGATATCCTTTATTGGTTGTATCATTTAGACTTCTGTCTAAAGCTTGCTTTTTATTCTCAACAGTTAATATTGAGTTTGTTATTATGATATTCTTTAAAATTGATAATTGAGTTATTCCAGAGGCAGATTCATTAACCACTATGTCATAATGTGATGTTTCTCCTTTAATTACACAACCAATAGCAATAAAACCAATGTCAACATTGTCAGTATTAATTTTATCGTGGATTAAATTAATAACTGTTGAGATCTCTAATGCGCCTGGAACATTAACTATTTCATGTTCAATATCATTTTCATTTAAAAAAAATTTAGCTCCACTAACTAATCTATCACTTATTTCTTCATAATAATTTGCATTAATTATATATATTTTTTTTGTCATTATCTAATCAACCAAAGGTACTCTTTCATTAATTTCTAAATTATATCCTTCGATATTTAATAAAGTACTTTTTGAATCTGAAATTAATTTAATATTTCTTACCCCTATATCTAATAAAATTTGAGCACCTACCCCATACTCTCTTAATTCAATCTCTTTTGAAGGATTATTATTATTAATTTTTTTTAAATTATTAGATATAACATTTTGATTTGTATCTCTTATAAAAATGAAAACACCAAAACCTATATCATTAATTTTCTTAAAACCTTTATTAATAAGGTTTTCTCTTGAAGATTCTATACCCACTAAATCTTGAAAAACATTTACAACATGGACTCTTACAGGTGTAATTTTACTTTGAGCAATATCGCCTTTTACAAAAGCAATATGCTCTGATTTATCAATATTATTTTTATAAACTGAACAATTCCATGCTCCAAACTTAGGAATATCTATCTCTTTTGTTAAAACTTTTGAAATTATATGGTCGTTTCTAATTCTGTAATTTATTAAGTCAGCAATAGTACCAATTTTTAAGTCATGAATTTTTGCAAACTCGATTAATTCAGGTAATCTAGCCATTGTTCCATCATCATTCATTATTTCGCATATAACTGCAGATGGGTCTTTTCCGGCTAGCCTACTAATATCTACTGCCGCTTCTGTATGTCCGGCTCTAACAAGAACACCTCCATCTTTAGCCTTTAAAGGAAAAATATGACCAGGAGTTACAATGTCTTCTTCTCGAGCTTGGGGATTAATTGCCGTTTGTATAGTTGTT
The DNA here is from genome assembly GCA_902533755.1 of uncultured PS1 clade bacterium. GTDB lineage: Bacteria > Pseudomonadota > Alphaproteobacteria > MED-G09 > MED-G09 > AG-430-B22. Next base: position 19,068 of record CACANC010000005.1, on the reverse strand, counting down.
GATCTATCTTTAGCTGAAATACCAGTTGATATGCCTTCTTTAGCCTCAATAGAGACTGTAAAAGGTGTTTTGTGTCTTGATTTATTATCATCTGACATTAACTTAAGATTTAAGTGATCCGCTTTTTCCTCTGAAAGAGGAAGGCAGACAAGGCCTCGGCCATATTTAGCCATAAAATTAACCATATCAGGAGTAGCATCAACTGCGGGAATTACTAAATCACCCTCATTTTCTCTATCTTCAGCATCAACAAGAATAAACATTTTTCCTGTTTTTGCTTCTTCAATAATATCTTCAATAGGTGATAGATAATTTTTCATATTACTTACTTTTCAAAACATACCTTGCAATGGGGTCTACTTCTAAATTAATTTTCGAGTTTATAGCAATATCAGACCATGTGGTAAACTCCTTAGTATGTGGGATAATATTTACTGAAAAGTTTGGTTCATCATTATCATTTACCTGATTAACTGTTAATGAAATTCCATCTAGAGAAACAGAACCTTTTTTAACAATAAATTTACTGAATTTTTTGGGATACTTTACTATATATATGTTGCTGTTTTTATCTTCATGAATTTCAGATAACTCACCTAAACAATCAACATGGCCATATACAAAATGTCCTCCTATCTCATCACCTACCTTTAAGCTTTTCTCTAAATTTATTTTAGTTCCCTCTCTCCAAAATTTTGTAGTTGTTTTATCATCAGTTTCTTTTGATACTTCAACTTCGAAAAAATTTTGACTTTGCTCAAACCCTTTATTTGTAACAGTTAAGCATACACCTGAACAAGATATCGAAGCACCAATATCAATTTCTTTACTATCATATGAACAAGCAACTTTAATTAATCGATGATCATTATCTTTAATATCAATAATTTTCCCTATATCAGTAATTATTCCAGTAAACATTATTTTTTTACCCTATAAACTTTAAGATAATTATTATCCAAATTAATCATATTTTGAAGAAACAAATTTGGGCTATTGTCTAGATTATTAATGTTAAGTTTACCAATACTTGGTTTTCCCTCTTCACCTATAATTTTTTCCGATGAAAACCAAAAAATTTTATTCAAATAAGAGGAAGTAATTGCAGAGGCTATAAGTTTATTTCCTCCCTCAATTAAGAGACTATTGTATTCTTTTTTACCAAGAAATTTTATTGCACTATTTAGTGATATTCCTTTTTTTGTTTTTGGTATTCTTATCACTTTAACTCCTTTATTTTTTAAAATTTTAATTTTTCTTTCAGATGAAAATTTTGAAGTAAAAATAATCGTTTCATTTTTTTCTGCTGTATTGATAATTTTAGAATTAATTGGAACTTTAAGATTGGTATCCATAACTATTCTTGAAGGTGAAAAACTTTTAAGTCCTGGTAACCTACAAGTTAATGATGGGTTATCTTTTAAAATTGTATTTATTCCTACCATTATGCCATCATTAAACAATCTTAATTTATGACCATAATTTCTTGATAAATTATTGGTTATCCACTTTGATTTACCATTTTTTAATGCTGTTTTTCCATCAGCCGAACTTGCTATCTTAATATTTATTCCTGGAACACCATAACTAACTCTATTAAAAAACTCATTATAAAGATCTTCTGTTTCCTCTGTTAACACACCTTGCAAAACAGTTATTCCAGAATTTTTTAATTTCTTGATACCTTTTCCATTAACTAATGGATTTTTATCTATAGAAGCAACAACAACTCTTTTGACTCCACTTTTAATTATTTCATTAACACAGGGAGGGTTTTTACCTGAATGAAAACATGGCTCTAGCGTTGTATATAATGTTGAACCAGCTTCAATATTTATACCATTCAATGCTACTTTTTCAGCATGAGGTGATCCATTTGTCCCGGTACTTCCAGTGGAAATAATAGTTTTATCCTTTGAAACAACGACACATCCCACTGAAGGGTTAACTCCTGTCATTCCCCTATTCCTCTTAGCTATATTAATAGCTAGATTCATAAAGAAATTATCATCCCTTATTATTTTCATAGTATTTATTTCTTAAAATAGATTGCAGAGCAATTCAATCATCAATTTTATTTGGAGGATTATCAAGTTCGCCAACAAAATCTTCAAAATCGCCAACCGCTCTAAAATTCTTATAAACTGAAGCAAATCTTACATATGCAACCATATCTAATTCTCTTAGTGCTGCCATAATTAAACTTCCAATCAAGTTTGAGGGAATATCTGACTCGCCAGTACTTTCTAATTGACGAATAATACCTGTTACCATTCTTTCAATTTTTTCAGGATCTATATCCCTTTTTCTAATGGCAATTTGAACAGACCTCATCAATTTATCTCTATCAAAAGGGGTTCTTCTTCCTGATCTTTTAACAACAGTTAAATCTCTCATCTGTATTCTTTCAAAAGTTGTAAATCTTCCGCCACATGCAAGGCATTGTCTTCTTCGTCTAATTGATGATGCTTCCTCTGTCGGACGAGAATCCCTTACTTGGGTATCTTCATTTCCGCAGAAAGGGCACCTCATAAATTTCCCCCATAAATAGGAAATTTTTTGCAAAGATCTATTACTTTTTTCTGAACTTCTAAAATAGCTTTTGTATCAAAACCATCTGATTGAAATCCATTTAGGACTTCACAAATATAAGTTCCAACTTTATGAAACTCCGCCTGTCCAAACCCTCTAGTTGTACCTGCAGGAGTTCCTAGCCTTATGCCAGATGTTATAGTTGGTTTTTCAGGATCAAACGGAACACCGTTTTTATTACAAGTTATATTTGCTTTTCCTAATGCATCCTCAGCTTCATTACCTTTTATTCCTTTTGGTCTAAGATCTAGAAGAACAAGGTGACTGTCTGTACCTCCAGAAACTATATCAAAACCATCCTCAAGAAGTGTTTGAGATAATATTTTTGCATTATCTATTACATTTTGTGAATAATTTACAAATTCTGGTCTCAATGCTTCACCAAAAGCTACAGCCTTCGCTAAAATTGTATGCATGAGTGGTCCACCTTGTATTCCAGGAAAAATTGCTGAGTTTATTTTTTTAGAAATATCCTCATTATTAGTGAGAATTAATCCACCCCTTGGGCCCCTTAAGGTTTTATGTGTGGTTGTGGTAACAATATCTGCAAAATGTATTGGTGATGGGTAGGTTTTGGAGGCCACAAGACCTGCAAAATGAGCCATATCAACTAACAAATAAGCATTTATATTATTTGCTATTTCTCTAAATTTTGCAAAATCTATTACTCTTGGGTAAGCAGATCCTCCAGCAATAATTAGTTTTGGTTTATGCTGATTTGCAAGCGACTCTAATTCATTAAAATCTATTAAGCTGTCTTCTTTTTTTACACCATATTGAATCGCATTAAATAACTTACCTGATTGATTGGGTTTTGCGCCATGAGTTAAATGACCTCCAGCATCTAAGCTCATACCTAAAATTGTATCTCCAGGCTTTAGAAGAGCTTGAAAAACCGCTTGATTAGCTTGAGATCCTGAATGAGGTTGGACATTGGCGTATTTTGAATCAAATAATTCACATGCTCTTGAAATAGCGAGATCCTCTGCTAGATCAACATACTCACATCCTCCATAATATCTTCTTCCTGAATATCCTTCAGCATATTTATTTGTCATAATGGAGCCTTGGGCATCTAAAACAGATCTAGAAACAATATTTTCTGATGCTATTAATTCAATATGCTCTTGTTGCCTATCAAATTCCTGAGATAAAGATTCGTATAATTTTGGATCAGCTTCTTTTAAGCTTCTTGAGAAGAAATTTTCAAAATCTTCATATTGTGCTGTTTTTGTTGTTTCTGACATAATTTTGAATAATCTTTCTAAATAAATACAATATTTTGTATATCGGTTTATGTAATAACACAAATATTTTTAATGTTGCCAAAGATTTTTTTTAATTAAAATTTCTTTTAAAACTGAAATTTTGTCTGTCATTATTCCTTCTACTCCAAGGTCTATAAGTCTAATAATTTCGTTTGCATCATTTATTGTCCATGCAATAACTTTAATATTTAATGATTTTAAAAAATCTACATGTTTTTTATTTAACAATTCAATTTTATATCTTTTAATTGGAAGTGAGGATATCAAAGGCAAAACATTATGCTTTATATTAAATATTGAACAGAATTTTGTTTTTACTATTTCTTTTGGCCCCATTGATGAAATGCACTTATTATTAAATTCTTCACGGACATAATCCAATCTCTGTTGATTAAATGATGCAAAACATACCCTATCAATAGCATTCATTTTTCTAACTAATTTTATTAAAGGTCTTACACTTTCATCTGACTTCATGTCTATTGAAAAATAATTCTGAGAAAAAGAATCTAATAGATCTTCTAAAAAAGGTATCTGGAATTTATCATTAACTCTAATTTTTTTTAATTCTTGCGAAGTAAAATCTCTAATTTTTCCTGTATAATTTGTTACTCTATCTAAGGTGGGATCATGAAATGCCATTAACTTTTCATCGGCATTAGGATGAACATCTGTTTCAAGATATTTGTAACCAGTTTCTACAGCAGCGGAAAAAGCTTCGTAAGTATTTTCTGGTGCAAATTCGGTACCACCTCGATGAGCAAAAGCCATAAATTTACTCTTATTAAAAGATATATGCATTTTTAATGCCTTATAAAAAATCAATTAAAAACTTATACTATTAATTATATTTTAATTTAATTAAAATTATACCTATGGAAACTACAGGATATGATAGGCAACTAATTAGAAGAATTATAGCATCAATAATAGATATAGTAATTGTACTAAATCTATCTTTGCTAGTTTTTTTGTCTATTAAAATAATTAATTTCTTTATTTTTAATTTATTTTACACTTCATATTATTTTATCATTCCTGTGGTTATTTCATCATATTTTATTTTAACTTTAGGCGGAAAAAAACAAGCAACATACGGGATGATGATAATGAAATTCAATTTATGCCTTAAAAAAGGAGATAATTTCACAAAAAAACATGCTTTTATCCACTCTTTCCTTTTCTTTGCAATTCTTCCTCTTGGAGTAATTACTTTAACTTACTTTATTTACCCTTTATTAAATGACAAAAGAGCCTGTATTCATGATTTGCTTTATAAGGTTCGTTTTAAAGATTTAGGAGAGATTTCTTAATGACACAAGAATTTTATATGTGGATAGTTTTTGGATTAACATTGCTAACTATGATATTGTATTCATTAGATAAAATAAGAATGGAGATAATTTCTCTATTTTCAATCGTTGTTCTTTTATTAGTCTTTCAAAACAGTCCTATTTTAGGGCTTTCTTCAGGAGGACCAATAAATATTAATTTATTATTACAGGGTTTTGCTAATCCAGCACTAATAGCTTTAATGAGTTTATTGGTTATTGGACATGGTTTACTAGTTACGGGCGCTCTTGAAGATATAGCGGTTTGGTTATCGGGGGATAGAGACAAGAATACAATTTATAAATTTTATGGAATTATGGTCTTGGTCTTTATTTTAAGCGCAACATTAAATAATACGCCTATTATTATAATGTTTATTCCAATAATAATAGCAATTAGCAAGCAAATGGATGTATCTTCACGATCAATTTTAATTCCGCTTTCCTATGTCTCAATATTAGGTGGTATGACAACATTAATAGGGTCATCCACAAATTTACTAGTTTCAGGAACCACCTCTAATCTGATTGGACGTGAGCTAGGTTTTTTTGAGTTCACAAATCAAGGAATAATATTAGCTTCGGTAGGTTTTATATATGCAATTTTTATTTTACCTAGAATACTTGAAAAAAAGAACAAAGGTGTTGTTGAAGATAACAAAGAAAATTTTGAAAGCGGTAGAATTTATTTGGTAGAAATTGCAGTTAACGAAGAAAACCCCTTAATTGGCAAAAAATTTACCTCTGGTATCCTATCTGACATAAAAGATATAGCAGTGAATGTAATATTAAGAGATGGTGAAAAAATCCTACCTCCATTTGAGGATATTACAATAAAAACTGGTGATAAGTTAGTTCTTGAGATTACAAAAAATCAACTAACTGAAAAAATAAGATCTAACGATAATATTTTTAACTCTATAGACGATAGTAATTTTTCATCAGAAAGAGGAGTTTTAATCGAAGCCTCAGTTACACCAAGATCGTTTTTTATTGGAAGAAATCTAACACAAACTAACTTTGAAGCAGAAACGAATTGTAAAATCATTGGAATTAAAAATGATAAAAAATTCTTAAGAAATTTACCTCGATATCAAAAAATGGAAGCAGGACATATATTATTAATAAAAGGTGAGGAAGAGGATATTAAAAATTTAAGAGGGAAAAAAGAAATTTTTCCAATTGAATGGTCAGCTATATACCTACCGGCAAAACAATTTATTCTTCGATCCAGAATCATTTTTGCTGTTACAATTTTATCTGCTGCAACTGGTCTGTTAAACATTACAGTAGCAGCATTGCTTGGAGTAATTTTAATGTTATTAACAAATGTACTTACTATAAGGGATGCTGTATCTGCTCTCGATACAAAAATATTTTTATTAGTTGCTTCATCAATAATGCTATCTACGGCACTTCAGGAAACAGGCGGAGCCCTCTATATTGCCGATTTTTTAAAAAATCTTTTAATAAACTTTGATATGATAACAGTATTGTCATTCTTTTTTATTTTTATTGCAATAATTACAAATTTCTTAAGTAATAACGCAACTGCAGTATTATTTGCTCCAATAGCAATTAATCTTGCTAGTGATTTTAATATTCAACCTGAACCATTTATTTATTGTTTAATTTTTGCGGCTAATTGCTCTTTTGCTACACCCATTGGTTACAAAACAAATCTCTTGGTTATGGGTCCAGGAAATTATCAATTTAAAGATTATCTTACTTCAGGAATCCCACTAGTTTTATTAATGTGGTTAAGCTATACAGTTATGATTAGTTTTTTTGGTTACTAAATTGAATAAATTAGAAAATACTCATAAAGAAGATTTTTATATCTCAGACTCAACTGAATGTGTTTATCAGCCTGATCAAAAGGAAAGAAAATTATTTACATTTATTAAGGGATCTAAGGATAAAGATTTTTATAATCTTTTAATATCAAGAGGTTTTAGAAGAAGTCAAAATATCCTTTATAATCAAGTATGCGAAGGCTGTAATAAATGTATACCAATTAGAATAAAAACTAATAATTTCAAGGCAAAGAAAAACCAAAAAAGAATTTTAAGTAAAGGAAAAATTTTTCAAAGAAATATTACGGAAAAAGCTACTTATGAACAATTCTACTTATTTAAAGAATATTTAAATTATAAGCATCCTGATAGCGAAATGAATGATATGATTTTTGCTGATTATTATTCAATGATCAAAAATTCTGGCATAGATACAAAAATTATTGAATATAGATTAGATAATATTCTAATTTCTTCCTGTATAACTGATTTTTTAGATGATGCATTATCAATGGTATATTCTTTTTATAGTCCTTATTTAAAAAAATATTCTTTAGGTAAATTCATGATTCTTGATCATATTGCATTTGGTGAGAAATATAACAAAGAATTAATATACTTGGGTTATTGGATAAGCGGCTGTAAGGAAATGGAATATAAAAAAGATTTTATATCTTCTGAAATTCTTATTAATGGTGAGTGGATAAGCTATGAAAAAGAAAATAAAAAATAAAAGAAATATTAAAATTAGTAGAAGAAATGCTTTAATTGGTGGGGCTTCATCAATATTGTTATCCAGTGCTTTAGCAAAACCTGCAATTTCAAAAGGTATTAGAAGATTAACTATGACTCACACTTGGCCTAAAAATTTTCCTGGCCTAGGCACATCACCTGAAAGAATAGCTAAACTCATAAATCAAGCAACTGATGGTGAGATTGAGATAAAGGTTTACTCCGCAGGAGAGTTAGTCCCAGCTTTTGAAGCTCTAGATGCTGCCTCAATAGGGGTTGCTGACATGTACAATGGTGCCGAATATTACTTTCAAGGTAAAAATATAGGTTTTAATTTTTTTACATCAGTTCCATTTGGTATGACAGCAAATGAATTAAATGCATGGATTGATCATGGAGGTGGAAAAGAGCTTTGGAACAAGCTAAGTGCTCAGTTTAATGTGATTTCATTTCAGTCCGCTAATACCGGAGTACAAATGGGGGGATGGTTTAATAAAGAAATAACTAATATAGATGATTTAAAAGGTCTAAAAATTAGGATGCCCGGCCTGGGTGGTGAAGTTCTAAGAAGAGTAGGATCAGCTGCAGTTGCCATTCCTGGAGGTGAAATTTATCCAGCGCTTCAATCAGGTGCTATTGATGCAACTGAATGGGTGGGGCCATGGAATGACCTAGCATTTGCCTTTTATCAAGTTGCTAAATTCTATTACTGGCCAGGTTTTCATGAACCAGGAGCTGGTTTAGCTACAGGTGTAAATCTTGATACCTGGAATTCATTAACAAATACACAAAGAGAGATATTTAAGAATGTATTCTCTCATGAAAATACATATACATTAGCAGAATTTAATCATCATAACTCAATTGCTTTAAATACTTTAATTAATAAACATGGTGTTCAAATGAGGAGTTTTTCAAAAGAAATCATGGATGAGTTAAAATTAAAGTCTAGTGAAGTACTTGAAGATGTAGCAACAAAAGATCCAATTTCAAATGAAATCTACTTATCTTTTATGGATAATCTAAAAAGATTAAGAAACTGGTCTAAACATTCTGAATTGGCTTATATGGGCTCAAGAGAAGACTGATGCATATCCTGAAATCAATTAACGAATATATTGGTCGTTATATTTCTTGGCTAATAATTATAATGGTTATTGTACAAATAGTAACCGTACTTTCAAGATATGTATTTGGATTAGGGTTTATCAAACTTCAAGAATTAATGATCTATATGCATGGAACATTATTTACTGTAGCTGCAGGTTATACATTGTTATATGATGAACATGTAAGAGTTGATTCATTTTATAGAGAGTCATCTAAAAAATTTAAAAATGTTGTCAATTTAATCGGAACATTAACTCTTCTTATGCCATTTATAATAGTTACATTTTTAATGAGCTACCCATACGTTATTAGATCTTGGAAAATTTTGGAAGGATCGCCTGAAACAAGCGGTTTAAATGCTACATATATATATAAAACTACTTTGATAATTTTTCCAATTCTACTATTTATTCAAGCCCTAGTTATTTTATTCAGCTCAATTAATAATTTAAAAATAAAAAAATGATAGAATATTTAGATTTATTGATGTTTGCTGTAGCAATCTTGGTCCTTCTTTTAGGTTTTCCAGTAGCATTCTCTTTAGCAGGTATTGCAATTATTTTTGCTTTAGTTGGGGACTATTTTGGTGTTTTTCCAATACAATTCTTAAAAGCTATTCCACAAAGAATTTTTGGAACAATGACAAATGAAGTCTTAATGGCAGTTCCTTTATTTATTTTCATGGGAACAATTTTAGAAAAATCGAAGGTGGCTGAAGATTTACTTGAAAATATGAGTAAATTATTAAGACATGTAAAGGGTGGGCTTGGTATATCAGTTACCCTTGTAGGAGCATTATTAGCTGCTTCAACTGGAATTGTGGGTGCAACAGTAGTAACAATGGGGCTTTTATCATTACCTACAATGTTAAAAAATGGCTATAACCCAAAATTAGCTACTGGAGTAATAACTGCAGCAGGAACATTAGGACAAATAATTCCACCCTCAATTGTATTAATTCTTCTTGGTGATGTTATTTCAAATGCTTATCAGCAATCACAATTACAAATGGGAATTTTTTCACCAGATACAGTTTCTGTAGGTGATTTATTTGCAGGGTCACTTTTTCCAGGATTGTTACTCGTTTCTCTTTATATTTTTTATCAATTTTTGAAAGCATTATTTGATCCTAATTCTACCCCTGAAATTCTCATTGAAGAAAATGAAATAAGTTATAAAGAGCTATTCAAAACCTTATTTCCTCCTCTGGCATTAATCATTGCTGTTCTAGGATCAATATTAACAGGTTTTGCAACGCCTACTGAGGCAGCTTCAGTTGGAGCAATTGGTTCAATTTTATTGGCCGCAAATAGAATAGCTAAAGAAAATTTTTGGACATTAGTATCAACATTTTCATTTATCGCCCTTTTGGTTCTTAATTTTTTATTTGATTTAAGGCTTAATAGAGTCGATTTAAATCTTTATGAAACTTTTAATATATTTTTAGCAGTAATAATTTTTGTTATCTTCATAATCTCTACACTTTTAAGTATATATAAGTTGTATTTAAGTGGTGTTTTAATTGATGCAGCAAGATCATCTACCAAAATTACTTCTATGGTCTTTATTATATTAATTGGAGCAACATTCTTTAGTCTTGTTTTTAGGGGTTTGGGTGGAGATGAAACTATAGAGCATTTTCTTACAAGTCTTCCTGGAGGAACTTTTAGTGCAATACTTATAGTTATGATATCAATGTTCTTACTTGGTTTCTTCTTAGATTTTATTGAGATAACTTTTGTTGTGGTACCTATAGTAGCTCCAATCATTCTTCAAATGGGTATAGACCCGGTTTGGCTGGGTGTTATGATGGCTATTAATCTTCAGACAAGCTTCTTAACGCCTCCATTTGGATTTGCTCTCTTTTATTTAAGAGGAGTTGCACCAGACTCAGTAAAAACTTCAGATATATATAAAGGAGTAATCCCGTTTATTCTTATACAAATGATGGTGCTAATTTTGTTATCAGTATTCCCAGGGGTAGCAACATGGTTACCAAGTTATATATTTAATTAGAAGTTTCTAGGAAAGCCCTTAGGAGCTTTTTTGCCTGCTTGGCCTCTTTTTCCTAGCCAATTTTCAATATCATCAAAATTTCTATTTCTTCCATTATTATCAACAATGTTTAATCCTTCGCTATAATTAAAACTTATAATCGATTTAAGATTTCCTTCTTTATATTTCTGAAGTCTAACTCCTTTGCCTTTTGACATCCTAGGGAGTTCTTCTTGATTAAATAATAACATTTTTTTATTTTCGCCAATAACCGCAATATTGGTTCCTTTTAAATAATCTGAACTAATAGCCTCATCATCGCTTGATAAGTTTAATATTTGTTTTCCAGCTTTTCTATTTGAAATCAAATCCTCAAAAGATACTATAAAACCATATCCAAATTTTGAAGCTATAACTAGTTCTCCAGCTTGAGAAAACGAATATAAGGAAATAATTTTATCATCATCTTGTAGATCAATTAAGAGCTTTAACGGATCTCCATAACCTCTTCCAGAAGGAAGTTGACTTGCATCAATTGTATAAAATTTTCCATTTGAAGAAAAAATTAAAAGCTTTTCATCACTCATTGTTTCATGAATAAAAAGTAAGTCATCTCCATCTTTAAATTTAATTTCTGCAACATCATTATCAAGGCCTTTTAGTGTCTTGATCCAACCCTCTTTTGATAAGACAACAGTAATAGGTTCTGCAGGTTCAGAAAAATTAAGATCAATATCTAAAATTTCTGCATTATAGTTAATTTTTGTTCTTCTTTTTCCTAAGTCTGTTTTTTTAGAAAAATCTTTTTTTATTTCTTTAATTTCTTTTGATACCTCCTTCCATTGAATATCATCTGATTTAATTAGTTTACCTAAAATTGATTTCTCTATTTTTAATGAGTCATATTCTTCTTTAATTTTTAGTTCTTCTAACTTCCTTAATGACCTAAGACGCATATTTAAAATTGAATTGGCTTGATTATCATTTAAATCAAATTTCTTTTTTAATTTAATTTTTGGCTCATCTTCTTCTCTAATAATTTTGATAACCTCATCAAGATTTACATAAACAATTAAATAGCCACTTAATATTTCCATTCGGGTTTTAATTTGATTTAACTTAAATGTACTTCTTCTTACAAGCACATCCCTTCTGTGATCAATCCAAGCAAGAAGTAAATCACGAAGATTGTGTACCTTAGGTATATTATTGTTTATTGCATTTAAATTAACTGAAAACCTAGTTTCTAAATCTGATAGACTAAATAAAGCTTCCATTAATTGCTCGGGATCTACATCTCTATTTCTGGGAACTAAAATTAATCTAATACTTTCATCAGATTCATCACGAATATCGTCAAGTATGGGTATTTTTTTATCTATAATAAGTTGAGCTATTTTTTCAATTAATTTACCCTTATTAACTTGGTATGGTATTTCATTAACAACAATCTTCCATACCCCTCTTTTTTCTTTTTCAATTTCCCACTTAGCTCTTATCCTTATATTTCCTTTCCCTGTTTTATAAATATTAAGGATTGAATCTTTAGATTCAAAAATTTCTCCTCCAGTAGGAAAATCAGGCCCAGGAATAAAATCAATTAGTTTATCAAAATGCATATTTCTATGTTTTATAAGATGGAGTGATGCATTGCATATCTCTTCAACATTGTGCGGAGGTATCGATGTCGCCATACCAACAGCAATTCCTGATGATCCATTTGCAAGAAGATTAGGGAAATTTGCAGGTAAAACAATAGGCTCTTTATCAACTTCATCGTATGTTAATCTAAAATCAACAGATTCTTCATCAATTCCAGATAATAATAACTCAGAAATTGTAGTTAATTTTGATTCTGTATAACGCATTGCAGCAGCATTATCGCCATCAATATTCCCAAAATTCCCCTGCCCATTAATTAATGGCCATCTTACAGAAAAATCTTGAGCTAATCTTACCAATGTATCATAAATTGCTTGATCACCGTGGGGATGAAATCTTCCCATTACCTCCCCTACTATTCTTGCGGATTTTTTAAATGAAGAATTAGGAGATAAATTTAGTTGTCTCATTGCAAAAAGAAGTCTTCTGTGTACTGGTTTTAGGCCATCTTTTACATCGGGAAGAGCTCTATCCATTATCGTTGTTAATGCATATGCTAAGTACCTTTCTTCAAGGGCATCAACTATTTCTATATCTTTATATTGATCTATTAAATTCATTTGTAATAAAAATTTTATACATAGATTCCTAATTTTTTAGTGAATCAATTATTTTTTTTCTTGAAGAGGGTAAGTCTTTATTTAAATCAGAATAAATTTGTTTTCTCAAAAAATGACCGGTTAAATTTAATCCATCAATAAGATCATTTTTATCTGCATCTATTTTTTTATCTAAGAGGAAGGGAGGTAGTTTAAGAAGCTTTTTTGACCATTTTTTTCCAGCTTTAGAGTTTACAGCTCTACCAGATTTTGGTGAAACCCATTCCAATGAATCTGTTGTTCCCGTTAGAGCACATTCTGATAAATCAATTCCAAAACCCATAAATTCTAGGTAATTAAATTCAAATTCAATAAGTTTCTTTATCCAAATCTTCTCTTTTTTATTAAAATTATCAATTAAATTATCAAATTCAATATAAATATTTTGGCAAGGCTCCCTTTCAGGGTAAAGATCGAGATGAGAACAAATTAAATTAATGCCAGATAAGAAAATTTGATCTTTCATGATTTCATGAGCTCTGGATTTATTTAATTCAGTTGTAAAAAAACCTAAATGCTCAGATAACCTAGCTCTCCACATTAAATTTAGTTTATTTCCGGTTATATTTACTCCAAAACCACCTTGATTTTTTTTTATTCTAACTAAACCAGAATAAATACCGTTGTTTTCAGTAATAACTTTCATTATTATCGAGCTATCATTGTATTTTCTGGTATTTAAGACTATTGCAGTATCATTTAATTGCATCTTATCTTTTCTTCACCTCAAGGCCTAGCTTATTGAAATATTTTGGATCTTTATCCCAATTTTTATCTACTTTTACATCTAAACTTAAAAATATCTTTTTATTGAATATTTTTTCTAAATCAATTCTTGAGGCAGTACCTATTTCTTTTATTTTTGAACCTTCTTTTCCAAGAATAATTCCTTTGTGATTATTTTTTTTTACATAGATAGTTTGACCTATTTTTAAAACTTTCTTCTTATCTGACCAGCTATCAGTTTTTACTATTGAGCCATAAGGAACCTCCTCATGCACATGATTAAATATTTTCTCTCTAGTTATTTCTTCACATAGAATGGCGCTTTGGAGATTTGTATATTGGTCCTCTGGATACAACCATCCTTCAGAATTAGCTTCATGATTTGTTTCTAACAGTAAGTCATTTATACCTTCTTTGTTTTTTGCAGAAATATAGAATGTTTTTTTAAACGGAAAATATGAATTAATAATATTTGTGATTTCAAGTAATTGTTTTTTTTCAATAAGATCAATTTTATTGATTATTAAAAAAGCTTCTTTTTTAAAGTTTTTAAAATATTTTAAAACCTTTTTATCAAAATTACTTAACTTTCTTGATCCATCTATTAAAAAATAAATAAGATCGGCATCATTTAAATTAGCAAATGCATTTTCGACCATCGCTTTTTCAAAAATAGTTTTAGCTTCAAACAAACCAGGGGTATCAATAAAAATAATTTGAGTTTCATTATTGTTGAGTATTCCTCTTAATCCCATTCTAGTAGTTTGAACTTTTCGACTTACAATAGAAACTTTTTCACCTAAAACTTTGTTCAATAATGTTGATTTTCCTGAATTACTGGGACCAATAATACTAACAACAATATTTGATTTTCTTATTTTATCCAATTTCAAACTCATCAATAAATTTTTTGGCAGCATTAATTTCTGCCTCTTTTATAGATTTTCCAAAAGCATCTGTTTTTCCAAGCTTATCTACAGAGACCTCAACTAGAAAGTTAGGATTATGATCTTCTCCATCTTTAGAAATAACTAAATAAGTGGCTTCTGTTAAACTATTAGCATGCAAATACTCTTGTAAGATATTTTTTGAACTCACAGTTGCATTAAGCATTTCATCATTGTCCAAATATTCATCCCATAAAGATAAGATTACTTTTTTAGACTCATCATATCCCCCATCCAAATAAATAGCTCCTAAAAGAGCCTCTATGGAGTCTGCTAAAATTGAATTAGTTATTTTGTTTTTTTCAGAATTACCAACCTGAAGATAATTAGTAATATCTAATTTTTCTGCAATCTTTGTGCATTGTTTATTTTGGATTAAGTAACGAAACTTATTAGTCAAAACACCTTCTCTTTCACTTAAAAAACTTTTAAACAGGAATTCCGCAATAACAAGACCTAAAACTCTGTCACCTAAGAATTCAAGTCTTTCTTGATTTGAATTAGATTTATTTTTGAAGCTTGAATGGGTTAATG
Source organism: uncultured PS1 clade bacterium (assembly GCA_902533755.1). GTDB lineage: Bacteria > Pseudomonadota > Alphaproteobacteria > MED-G09 > MED-G09 > AG-430-B22. The sequence goes on along the minus strand of CACANC010000005.1, from coordinate 3,776 downwards.
CTTCTTCTAACAAATCTTTATTATTAAAATTATAATTAATTTTTTGTTCTAAGGTATTTATATATTTTAATTTACTTTTCATTTAATGAATTGGTCTAAATATTCTTTTCCATCTTACGCTTGCATCACAATTTTTTTTGCCAAGCTTTCTCCAATGCCATGAAAAAAACTTTACCTCTGCTTTACCAACAAGGTTATCGTGCGGTATAAAACCAACTTTATTAAGAAATCTACTATCTTGAGAGTTATCTCTGTTATCACCCATCACAAAATAATGATTAGGTGGAACTCTGTATATTTGAGAATTATCTTGAGGCAAATTTTGATAAGTATCAAGAATTTCATAAGATTTTCCATTTGGAAGAGTTTCTTTTAGTAAAATCGATTCTTGGTTATAACAACCTAAAGATCGATTGTTGGGATTTACGAAGCGATTATTGATATTTTTTCCAATAACTTCATAAGATAATAATTTACCATTTAGTGATACTTTGCCATTTACGATTTGAATATTATCACCAGGAACACCTATAACACGCTTAACATAATCTGTAGAATTATCTGAAGGTAGTTTAAAAATAATTACATCACCTCTTTCGGGTGAAGAGGAAAAAAATCTATGAGGAATTAATGGCAGACTGAATGGTAATGAATGTTTTGAATAACCATAAGTCCATTTTGATGCAAAAATATAATCTCCTATTTTAAGGGTATTAATCATCGAACCAGTTGGAATATTGTAACTAGTAAAAAGAAATGATCGAAAAAGTAAGGCAAGTAAAAGTATCCATAAAAATGATAAAATAAAATTTTCTTTTTTCTTTGCTTTTGCCATTAAAATACAATCTATGGTTATTCGGTTATTGCTTCAATGATTACTATTGCTTGAGCCCAAGGAAAATCATCTGTGATTGTTAAATTTATCTTAGCCTTATGATTTTTCGGAATAATATTCTCAAGTCTTAATTTAGCTCCGCCAGTTAGTACAATTGAAGGCTTACCGTATTTATCATTTTCTACCCCTATATCTTTAAAAAATACGCCACTACTTAACCCTGTGCCAAGAGCTTTTGTAACAGCTTCTTTAGCTGCAAATCTTTTTGCATATGAAGATGATTTTTTTAATCTACCTTCTGATTTTTTAATTTCTATATCAGTAAATACTCTTTTAATAAATCTATCGCCAAATTTTGAAAGAGTGTTCTCAATTCTATTAACATTGATAAGATCATTGCCTATACCGATAATCAATTACACCTCCAATTAAAAATCACGATTACAAATGTCTTTCATTTTTCTAATAGAATTTTCTAATCCTGAAAAAATTGAGTCAGCGATAAGAAAAAAGCCAATATTTACTTCTTGAAGACAAGGTATATCTGTAACTTTTTTTGTAGTATCAAAATCTAAACCATGACCAAGATGGACTTCAAGACCTGATTCATAAGCAAAAATAGATAAATCATGTATTTTTTTAAACTCTATTTCAGCTTGATCTTTATCTTCATAAAATAATTTACAGTATTTTCCCATATGAAACTCTACACATTCAACGTCGCAATCAATAGAAGATTTTACTTGGTCAACAACAGGATCAATAAAAAAAGATGTTCTTATGCCCTGCTCTCTAAGAATATTATTTAATTTTTTATAATAATTTGAATTACTCAAGACATCTAAGCCGCCCTCGGTTGTTACCTCTTCTCTTCTTTCTGGGACAATACAACAAGAAAAAGGGTTAACTTCCAAAGCAATATTTTTCATCTCTTCATTTGCAGCAATCTCAAGATTTAATTTGCCAGGAAATTTTTTTATAATATTGCTAATATCTTCATCTTTAATATGCCTTCTGTCTTCACGTAAATGAGCTGTTATTGAGTCAGCGCCTGAATTTAGAGCTATCTCAGCAGCTTTTATGGGATCAGGGAACTTCTCTCCTCTGGCATTTCTAAGTGTTGCTATATGATCAATATTAACACCTAACTTTATATCTAGAGTTTCAGTCATTAGAAATTCCTTTTCTTAATCTTTTCTTCTTTCGATAAAAAATAATCGATTTCTTAACAAAAAAATATGATAAAAATGCAGACGTTAGACCTACCATTAAAGCGCCAATTAAAAAAGAGGGTATTAGAGGTTTTATATTTGATAAAATCTCTAATGAATAAAAAGAAGAATTCCCTAACTCTATTAAATTAAAATCTTCGATAGGAATAAAGATATTACCAACATAAAGAGAGGAGAACCAAATAAAAGGGTAAGTTAGCGGTGTTCCAACAAATGTTCCTAAAACAGAAGAAAAATAATTAGCTTTTAGAATCCATGATAAAAGGATTGCAAGAATAATATGTACTCCAATTAAAGGAGTAAAAGAAGCAAATACACCAATAGAAAAACCCAATGAAATAGAATGCGGGGTATCAGAAATTTTAATTAATTTTGAAAAATTAATTTTTCTTAATTTTTTTTTATTTTCCATTGATTATAAACTTCTACTACCTGGTTTCTCAGCTTCGATTGATTTTAAATCATCTGGAATATTATTTTTGTCAAATGTAGGAATATTGAGAGATAGTAAGGTTACTAAATCTATACCAATATCCACCTCGCCTCCTGAACGATCTATTATTGCAGCTTCACCTATCACATTTCCACCCATATCATTAACAACCTTAATTGCTTCCATAGAGGATAGACCTGTAGTAACAACATCTTCAATCATTAGAAAATTTGAATTTTTTTCAAAAGAAAAGCCTCTTCTTAGTTCAAATTCACCATTAACTCTCTCTAGAAACATAAAAGGTAAATTTAAAAACATAGCAATTTCATGACCAATAATCAGACCGCCCATTGCCGGAGCAATTACATAATCAATTTTTTTATTAAACTCTTTAATTATCTTTTCACCAAGAGCTTTTGTAATTTTCTTTGCTAATATTGGGTTTGATAGGGCTAAAGCACACTGAAGATATTTAGTTGAATGTAATCCTGAAGATAATATGAAATGACCTTCTAATAAGGCACCACAGTTTTTAAAATCTTCAATTAATTCTTTTTCATTCATTAATGTATTAACCTCTCAACTGAATTAACCTCTGGAAGGCCCTTCAAAGATTTAACTATATTATCAATATGACCTTTATCATCAACATCAATATCAATCCTTAAGTTGTAAAAGTCAGTATCTTTTTCTGCTAAATTTAAATTTGTTATATTTCCACCATAATCAGCAATTGCAGCACTGATAATGCCCAAGGAACCAACCTCATTTATAATGCTTAACATAATTCTAGCAGTAAATGTTACATCAATTTCTTTTTTCCATTGAAGTCTTAACCATCTTTCAGGGCTGTTTTCATGTTTATGAAGCTCTTCATCTTTAGCATGATAGATTGTAATTCCCTTACCTGGGACAGTTATTCCGATTATATTATCTCCAGGAACAAGCAAGGAATTTTTTTGAAAGCTTACATCCATATCAGGAAGTAATCCGGAAATCTGTAAAGAAATATTCTTACTGTAATATCTTTTTCTCTTTGTCTTTCGTTTGGTTTTTGGATAAACATGATCATAAACTTCAGAACCAGATGATTTTCCTGAACCTACTAATTGATAGAGATCCATTAGGGATTTAACATTCAATGGTCCAAATAATCATCGTGTTGAAATTCAAATAAGAACGAATAAAATGCATGAGATTAATGAGAGAGGAGTAGCAGCACATTGGGCTTACAAAGAAAAAGATTCATCAAATGGTGAATACTTAAGCTCTATTG